>JBMYOR010000047.1:0-11259 GCA_049599535.1 Bacteroidia bacterium
TTGTATTTGGAATGGTTAACGATAAGAGTACCGAAACAATTAAGCTTTTACCAAAACAAGCCGATTATTATTTATGTGAGGCCAATATACCCAGAGCAATGCCTATTAAACAATTAGATGGGCTAATTCGGCAAAATGGCTTAAATATTAAAAGCAATAGTAAAAGTGTTAAATCAGCTTATTTTGATGCTTTAAAAAACGCCAAATCTGATGATTTAATTTTGATAATTGGTAGCTTGTTTGTTGTAGCCGAAGTGTTAGAATGCATTGAAAACTGACCTTACAATCTTGTAATTATGAGCAATACTCCTATTGAAATCTATACTGATGGCGCTGCCAGTGGAAACCCTGGCCCTGGAGGCTACGGTATTGTAATGCGTTTTGGAAGCTATGAAAAAGAGTTTTCTGATGGTTTTAGGAAAACTACAAATAATAGAATGGAGCTATTGGCGGTAATTATTGCGCTTCAAAAAATTAAAAACCCTGGACATAATGTACTGGTATTTACTGATAGCAAATATGTAGTTGACTCCGTTGAAAAAAAATGGCTCAACGGCTGGGTAAAAAAAGGGTTTAAGGGCAAAAAAAACGTAGATCTTTGGAAAAAGTATCTTGAAGTATCAAAGCACCACAACATTAGGTTTAAATGGATTAAAGGTCATGCCGGTCATCCTGAAAACGAGAGATGCGATAGATTAGCTGTTGAAGCCAGCCAAGGAGCCTTAAAAGTTGATACTAATTACGAAAACGAAAATTTTGGCTAAACAACGAATAGTATACACCTGCTCTGAATGTGGTTATAAAGCCGTTAAATGGGCTGGTAAATGCTCAAGCTGCAATAATTGGAATACACTAGTTGAAGGGGTTGAAGTTAAAAGTACATCTAGTGCTAAGGCTCAAACGGTTTCGAAACAGGATATTGTTTCTAGAATACACAAAAGGGGCAATATAAATGCAAAGGCCGAAATACGGGTTCCTACGCCTGACCCTGAGTTAAACAGAGTGTTAGGAGGAGGCATAGTTTCTGGTTCATTAATTTTAGTAGGAGGCAAACCAGGCATTGGTAAATCTACCTTAATGCTACAATTAGGCTTAAACTGGCAAGGCCAAAAAGTACTATACTTTTCAGGCGAAGAAAGTGTAAATCAAATTAATTTAAGAGCCTCGAGAATTGAAGGTAAAAATGATGAGATTTACTTTTTAGCTGACACTTCATTTGAAGTTTTAGAATCAGCAATTGAAGAGTTAGAACCCGATGTACTGATAATAGACTCAATACAAACACTACAAAAGCCTGAAATTGAATCTTCGCCAGGCAGCGTTGTGCAAATTAGAGAGTGTACAAACCATTTAATGCAAATTGGTAAGCAAAACGATTGTAGTATTTTTATTATTGGGCACATTACAAAAGACGGTTTTATTGCTGGTCCTAAAGTGCTTGAACACATGGTTGATGTAGTACTGTATTTTGATGACAGTCATTTATCATACAGGTTTATTAAATCAACTAAAAACCGATTTGGTACCACAGCAGAAGTGGGTATCTACGATATGACTTCAGCCGGTTTAAATCAAGTTGAAAATCCATCAAACATATTTATTGACTCCTTTGAACAAGGTAAGTCTGGGGTTGCTATTTCGCCTAGTCTTGAAGGTATGCGGCCCATGCTTATTGAGATTCAAGCCCTAGTTAGCCAAACTTTTTATGGTACTCCACAGCGTACTTCAACTGGTTTCGATGCCAAAAGGCTAGCAATGCTAATTGCAGTTTTAGAGAAACACTGTGGGCTTAAATTAGGCCAAAAAGATGTGTTTTTAAACTTAACGGGCGGTGTTAAAATTACCGACCCGAGTATTGACCTAGCGGTAATCGCTGCCTTGGCATCATCTTACTTTGAAATGCCAATACCTAAAAATGTAGTATTATCAGGAGAAGTTGGCCTTACTGGCGAAGTTAGGCCCGTTAGAATGCTACCCGAAAGAGCCAATGAATGTGGTAGGCTTGGTTTTAAGTCGTTTTTTCATTCTGAACGAAACGATACTTTAAAAAGTAAAATGCAATCTGCCAAAGTAGAAAATGTGGGAGAACTAATTCGTAAAATATTTAAACCCAACTAATCAGTAATCATCAATTTTAAGTTCAAGCTTTTGAACCTGCTCTAATAGCCACTTTTTATTATTTAAGCCTTTTGTATCAGATATTTCATTTTTGATTTTACCTAATTTTTCAATTTGCCCAGGTCTTAATTTAGCCAGTTTCGAAATAAATGTAATTAGCCTCAAATAATTATTTAAATGGGATTTAGAAATTAATTTATTTCTTTTTAAATACACCTTAAAGCTATCGCAAAACGAAAAAAGCACATCTTTTTCTCCCATTTCAAAATAAATTCGAACCAAAAGGGATTTTGCATTTAACGCATAAAATGGGTCATTAAATTCAACTCTTGAGAGCAGCCTAACAGCATCTGATAATTTTCTTCTATACCAAAATAATAAGGCTGTATTAATTGTTATAGCATTTTCTCTTTCTTCAATAGGTAAATAATCTCCATATTCTTTAATAAACTCCTCGGCCCACTCGTATTCATTTAGCCTGCAGGCTACTGTAATAATATTCTTAAAATCAGCAGCATGCAAACTATTATTGGCGGTAACAACCATGTTTGAAATCGATAGCTTATATAGCTGAAAAAGTTCATCAAAATACTCATCCTTCCCCTTATTTATATTACCAATACAATAATTCTGAGCAAAATTATACAGTTCAAAATTCAAGGTAATTTCAAAAGGTGCCGATGTAGCCAATAGCTCCTTTAAATCATAAAAAAAACTCGAATTTTCTGGCTGCTGCAACATGTTATACGCCAAATAATAAGCCTGAATTAACGGATGATTAGAGAAGTTAAACTTAGCTACATGTTCAACTATTTGATCTAATAATAATAACTGATAAGATTGACTAAAAACCTTACCGTAGTTAATTTGCATACATCCATATCGTAATTTTTGAAGTATGAAAAAATTATCTAAAGCTTCAGATGTATTTTTAACATTATTGGCTCCTTTTCTTTTGCTTTGAGCCGACATAAATTGGTTGAGTTCACGCTCTAATAAAAACTTTTTATAATAGGCTTCTTCATTCCCAAAAACGCCTGATTTATCCATTGCTTTATGCACCCTTGCTTCAGTTGCATTAAAGTGTTTTTCAAGTCCGTGGTTTCTATAGTAATTCAGTTTATTTATTTCTAAATATACTTCATCATCTTCAAAAATTTGAAATGCGACAAAACGCTCAAATAGCTTTAACATGTCTGACATCAAATGCCTGACTTTTAAATCATTGAATTTACCTCCAAAAACCAACTGATGAATTGTCTCTCTACTAAGTTGTTTAGCATCAATTTTTGGATAATAATCTTCAAGAACTGTTGCTAGCTTTAAAATATCATGATGTTCTTGAAAATAAGGTGACCTAATAAATTTTAGAAATCTGGCAAAATCTCTTTTCTCTAAAGGCTCCAAAGCTTCAAATAGCTTGCTATTTTTCATACATGTAAAAGTAACACTGGCCACTAATTATTTCCGACAAACTATTAATTTTAAAATCAACAAATACGCTTCAATTAAACTAAAACTCAATTATTAACCAATCTAACTCCGACAAAATACTTTTTTTGTAACTTTAATTTTACACATCATTAACTTATATTTGAGATTGACATTCAGAGAATTGAGATAATGAAAAAATGTAATTCACTATTAAAAAGGCTTCCTGCGTTCCTGCTAGCGGGTTTATTGGCCCTTTTACCCAACCTTACCCGTGCCGATTTATTAGGTGCTGAGATTCAATACAAAACCCAAAAAGACTCACTTTACATTACTCTCAATACTTTTGAAGACTATGCATACGGCAGGAGTGCATACATCAACTCTTATATTGACGTGGCTAGTATTTCAACTAACACAAAATTCTCTGTAAACCTTAAGCAATTAACCACCAAAGACATAACGTCTACATGTTCAAAAGCTTGTACTAACTACAGCTCAATCTTTTGCAACAACGAGAACACCCTTGTAAAAAAAGTATACACCGCCAAATTATATGTAGGTGAATTTAGTGCAAACGATTGCGATTTAAAAATATCGTGGAGTTCTTATTACCGGCCAAAATCAGTAGAGAAATTCTATATCGAAACTGTTTTTAATAGATGTATTGAAGGCGGAAACTCATCGCCAAAAATTATAAATGATCCATACCATATTTTAGCCCTTAACGAAGCATACTCTTACTCTTGGAAAGCCACTGACAGCGATGGGGACTCATTAGTATATGAATTAATTGAAGCAAGAGTTGATGAATTAAACGGCGTTGATTATGAAAAAGGGTTAAGTCATAAAATTCCCTTTAATTATTACGGGCAGCCACAAAACAATGCAAAATTTCCTAAAGGATTTCATTTTGACAATAACAACGGCCTTTTAAGATTTCTACCTACAAAAAATGCATCTAATCCAGTGGTAGTTTCAGTTTCAGAGTACCGAAATGGTACAAGAATTGGTCAAACAGTTAGAGATATTCAGATGACCGTAAAAAACATAAGCAATAAAAAGCCTATTGTTTCAGGTATAAACGGAACTAATAAAGAGTTTACTCAAGCATGCGCTAATCAAGAAATTTGTTTTTACGTACAGGCTGAAGACGGTGACAGTGGTGATGAAGTTGAATTTACTTGGGAAACTGATATAGATAACGCTACCGTGACTAAAGTATCGGGCAAAAAGCCAATGCTTGAGTTTTGTTGGACACCATCTAAAAAAGAGCTCAGAGAAATGAGCTACTTTTTAAAAGTTACTGCTAAAGACAACTCTTGCGAACTATCAGGTAAATATGAGAGAGTAATCAACATTAAAGTTGTTGAGCCTTTTGATGTTAAGTTTTCTAATCATGTTTCGGCCTGCAAGGAGTTAACATTTAGTACCGAAACCAACTTTGAAAATCCAAATAAGTTAGTTTATGATTGGCAAATTGAAGAAGTGGATTTTTATGGAAAAGAACTAAAATATGACTTCACTAAAGATGGAGGAAGTATAACCGCTCATTTAACAGCTACTAATGAACAATCAGGCTGCCAAGCCATGTTTACTAAACAAATAGCTTTACCAAGTCATCCTAATGTTTTTGTTTCGGGCAATAAAAAAGCTTGTAAAAATTCAAGCATACCATTAAATGCCAATGGTGCCAAAACATATAAATGGCTAGATGTAGCTGATAACAATTTAGGGTTTGGAAGCACACTTGAATATGAACTTACGGAAGCCACAACACTTATACTAAAAGGAGAAGATAAATATGGTTGCGCTGATTATGACACCATAGTTTTAGACATAATAGAACCCGAGATTTCGGCAACTGCCATAGAACAATCTGTTTGTAAAGGGTTACCAATTGAAATTGTGGCTACCGGTGCATTAAATTACCAATGGTCGCAAAATGGCTTAAGTAAGCAAAATCACGATGTAGCTACTTATGTACTAAAAAGAAATGAAATCATTCAAGTTTCTGGTATAGATAAAAACGGCTGTGAAGGAACTTATGACGTAAATGTAAAAGTTGATCAAGATTGTGTTTGGCCAGGTGATGTTAATGGTGATGAACTCGTAAACAATAAAGATGTACTGTATGTAGGGCTTTCTTACAATACAAAAAACCCTAATGACGCCAAGCAAGCAAAAAGCACTTTTTGGCAACCTTACCAAAGCGAAAATTGGAACGAATCATTTGCCGACAATAGAAATTATAAACACGCCGATGCCAATGATGATGGAATCATAGACTACACAGATCTTTTAGTTATTGATAAATTTTACTCAAGAGAAGTAATTTATACTAATAAAAAGAACGGAAATGGATATAAGCTCTATTTCGATTACGATGTAGATAGTCTTAAAAATAAGGAGGTAATTGAGGTAACCGTAAGTTTAGGTACTAAAGCAGACCCTGCAAAAGATGTTTATGGTATTGCATTTACTATAGATTACAATGATATTGTAGATACTGGGAGTATTTCATTTAACACAGATAACTCATGGTTAGCTGAAGGGTCAAACACCATTAAGCTGGTGAAAAATATTCCGAGTACGGGATCAGCTGGTGGTGGTAAAATTGATATAGCTTTTAGCAGAACCAGTAAAAAACCTAAATCAGGAAGCGGAAAAGTTGGTTCAGTAAAATTTGTGGTTCAAGATGATATTGATTGGAAAAAACTCCACTTTATTGAGCTAATGCTTGAAGGAATTGAAGTAATTGATGCCAACGGTGGAAAAATTGATGCTTACGGAGAAAATACGAGCATTCAACTATCCGATTTATATTCAAGCGCCAATTCTACACCTAAATTATCGGGTGTTAGCGCTTTTCCAAACCCTACAGAAAACGGAGAAATATTTATAAGTATTGATGATACACACCAATCGGTAAAAGTTAGCTTGGTTTCAATTTCGGGTCAAACAATTGTAGCTCCTAGCACCTTTAATACGGGCGTACATCAACTTAATACCAATGGAATAAAAAGTGGTTATTATTTGGTGATTTTTAATTCAAACAATGGCAAGTATACATTGCCTCTAATTGTAAAATAGATTTTTCTCTTACTCAATTTGTAATTGATATAAATTCGCAGGTTAAAGCTCAATTAAAAAACCTGTGAGATTCAAAAACATCTCAGATACCGAAATTGCCTCATTAATAAAAAAAGGAGACTACTCCATTTTACCCTTTCTATTTGAGCGCAATTATGTAAACTCACTCAACATTGGAGAAAACAATGGCTGCACTCAAGCTAAAGTGCAGAAGGTTTTGTCAAATTCAGTAGTAATTGTTTGGCAATACTTCTCAATAAAAAGTTTTCAAGTAAGTAAACACAAGTTTGATTTTATGATTGACTTTGTGTTTAGAACACTTTTGCAATCGCATGTAAAAGAAAGTACTATTAAAATTAAGTCTCGCTACAATGAACTTAAAGATCTAATTCAGCAAAAACTTAACGAGCCTAAAGAAAGCGAAGTAAGCAATGTGCTTAATAACTTTAAGGTGTTAAAAGAAAATCAAAAACAACTTATTTGGAATCACTTTTTTGAGAAGTTATCTATTGAAAAAGCGGGTAATAAACTAGGATTATCTGAAGATAAAAGCATTGATACGTTATTTAAAGGCTTTGTAAAATGGTCAGAGTTTATAAAGCAGAATTTAAATAAGAACATAAATACCAACTTACTTAAAGAAAATATCGAATCATTTATTTGTTACTCTACAGCTAGCCTTACAAATGATAAAATGATTACACATGAACTTTTGCTAGCAAACAATCCTGACGCTAAAAAACTACAGGGTTATGTAGACGAGATGGGCGAAATTGCATGTTTAAGCCGTAGATTATCACTAGTTGATTACATTGCCAAAAACGCCAGCACCAAACTCACTGGCAATATTTGGGGCAATAAAGTAAGTATTTATTCTGCCATTTTTATTGTAATAATGGGCGTTCTTGTATGGGTTTCAGAAAACACCCCTGACGATAAAAAAGATATTTTCAATTTTAACAATTCACCATCTGTATCTGACACTTTAAATATTAAAAATGCCGAAGATTAGATTTAGTAAATATCATGGTACGGGCAATGATTTTGTAATTATTGAAGATTTAGATAATAAGATTAACTTAAATCAAGCCCAAATAGCCAGTATTTGTAGCAGAAGATTTGGAGTAGGTGCCGACGGCTTAATGCTACTACGTAAAAAATCAGGTTATGATTTTGAAATGGTTTACTTCAATAGCGATGGCTATGAATCTACTATGTGCGGAAACGGCGGTAGATGCATTGTAGCCTTTGCAAAGGCTATGGGTGTAATTAAAAATCACACCACATTTATTGCAATAGATGGCGAGCACAACGCCAGTATTTCAAATAATGGTTTGGTTTCACTGGGCATGGTAAATGTTGAAAAAGTTAAAGCTCTAAGCAATGACTTTTCATTTGAGCTTTTTACAGGCTCACCTCATTATGTATCATTTACTGATGATAATATTTTTAAAATGGATGATTTCATTGAAAAATCAAAGTCCATTAGATTCGGAGCTCAATACCATTCCGAAGGTATTAATGTAAATCAGGCAAAAAAACTGGCTGAAAACCACTTACAAATGCGCACTTATGAGCGCGGTGTAGAAAACGAAACCTACTCATGTGGCACAGGAGCCGTTGCGGCGGCCATTGCTTTCCACTTTAAATATTGTAGACAAAGAACATCTAATACTATAAAAATAGATACCCTAGGCGGGCAGTTAAATGTTAGTTTCAGTGCTACCGATATATTTTCGAACATTGTGCTTACTGGCCCTGCCAAATTTGTATTTAACGGCGAAATAAGTATCTAGAAAATTGAGAATCAACCCACAAAAACCTCATGAGCTTATTTACTCAATTTCTCATGAAGGCTCTTACGGACACCTTATTCACGGCTACATTTTTCAATTAAATGAGCAAGCCGAACTTACTTTACAGCACCAAAGAGTAACACCTGCTAGCTTACAAGATTTTGCTGACTTTAATACCCCTGAAAATAGAGAGATACTTGAAATAATTGAAGAATGCAGCCTGCATGCTTTGAATAAACGGTTTTCTAAAAAACCAATGAAACCACAAGAATTTCAAAAGAAATTCTGCACGCCTGAAAATATAGAAAAATACATATATCCTTATTTACAGATTAGACTTGCCAAAATTTTTGCATTATTAAAAGGCAAACCCCTTTATCAAAGAGAAAAAGACAACCCTGCCGAGCACCCTTTATTAATTGAAAAATATGCTGCCAAGGCTGTTTTCAATTTTAAAAGACATTTAAACGGAACAGATTATCTGATTAATGTTTTTCACAATAACACTTACATAAACCTTTGCGAAAGCAATTGCACCCTTTTGGCAAATGATGGTGCTTGGATTCTTGTTGGAGCCAGAGTATATCACTTTAATGATAATATTGAAGGTAAAAGGCTTCAACCATTTTTTGACAAACAAAAAGTACAAGTTTCTAAAGCTACAGAAAAAACATACTTTCAAAAATTTGTAAAACTAACTGCTGAAAAATTTCCGGTAAATCTAAATGGCATAAATACTCATCAATCAAATGAATCACCAACTTTTGATATAATTGTAAGCAAAGCAATTGAAACCCGACTTACGGTTAAGGTAAATTACGGTGATCAAATAATTGATATTGATAGCGCCAAACAAAGAATTGTTTCAATAAAGAATAATGGGGCCGACTTTGATATTATTTATTGTAATAGAAACAAAGAAAAAGAAAACGAGTTATCTGATTTATTAACCAGCGGTGGTTTTAAATATGTAAAAAACTCAAAGTTTGAGCTAAATAATATAGAGCAAATGCTTTTAGAGTTGCTCACTGAACTTAAGCCTAACCTTGATTCGTTATCGGCCAGCTTAAAGCTTATTGACTTTGAAGAAGATATCTACTTTGGTAAAGCCAATTTTAGCATAGATATTAAAGACAGCAAAGGCGATTGGTTTGATATTAGAGCTATTATACGATTTGGAGAATTTGAAGTCCCTTTTTTTAAACTTCGAAAAAATATATTAGACCAAAACCCCAAATTCAAACTACCAAACGGAAAAACTGTAATAATTCCGAAAGAATGGTTTGCAGAGTTGAGGTATCTTTTTGCTTTTGGCGAAAAAAATGAAGGTGGAATTGGAATTAAAAAGCAGTTTATTGGCCTTTTAAATGAATCTAAAGGCATTAAATTTAAACTAAATGAAAACGATGTAAGCAGCCCGCTAATTATTGAAAAGCGGCTTGAAAAAACGCTTAGAAGTTATCAAAAAGATGGTTTTAAGTGGCTAGGTCAATTAAAGGCAAAAGGTTACTCAGGAGTGTTGGCTGATGACATGGGCCTTGGTAAAACCTTGCAAACCATTGCATTATTATCAAGTTTTTATAAAACTGATCATAAGCCAACCACTACCAATCAGGTTGATTTATTCTCATACACACAAAGTAATGTTAACCCAAGTTTAATTGTAGTTCCTTCATCTTTGGTTTTTAATTGGGCCGCCGAGTTAAGAAAATTTGCACCTGACCTTAAGTTTTATATCCATTTTGGTAACAATCGTTTATCTGACGAAATCTTATTTAAAAGACATCATATAATTATTACTACATATGGTTTGGTAAGAAATGATTTTGATTTTTTATCAAAAATTGAGTGGGAGTATTTGATTCTTGACGAAAGCCAGAATATTAAAAACCCAATGGCCAAAATCACCAAACGTGTAGGTGAATTAAAAGCCATAAGCAAATTAGCTCTTACGGGTACTCCAATCGAAAATTCATTAACCGATTTATGGTCGCAAATGAACTTTTTAAACAAAGGGCTACTTGGTAGTTTTTCGTTTTTCAAATCAGAATTTGTAGTTCCGATCGAAAAAAACAATGATATTGATAAAAAAGACAAACTAAAAAAACTGGTTTACCCATTTGTTTTAAGAAGAACCAAGGAGCAAGTTGCTAAGGAGCTTCCACCTTTAACAGAGCAAACTATTGTTTGCGAAATGACCAAAGAACAGGAAAAACTCTACGATAAAATTAAATCACAATACCGTAATTATATTCTTGATCAAAAAACCATTGACCCTAAAAAGCGCTTTCTAATTCTTAAAGGCCTTACAGAATTACGGTTAATTGCCAATCACCCTATTATTTACAATAAGGATTTAGAGACAAGCTCAGGTAAATTCAATGAGGTTACTTCAAGGTTAAAGGAAATTCATGATGCCAATCACAAAATATTAGTCTTTTCGCAATTTACAAGGCACCTCGATATTTTAAGAAAACACCTTGATAGCGAAAGCATTAACTACTCTCTGCTTACTGGGGCAACCACCAACAGAAAAGCCGCTGTTGAATCATTTACAAAAAATGATAATTGCAACGTTTTCTTAATTTCATTAAAAGCAGGTGGGGTTGGTTTAAACCTAACTAAAGCTGATTATGTATTTTTACTTGACCCTTGGTGGAACCCTTTTGCCGAAAAACAGGCTATTGATAGATCGTATAGAATAGGACAAAAGAGCCAAGTTTTCTCATAGTGTTTAGGTGTTTTTGTATTAGTAATTCTTATGAAGTTATATTTTATGGAACTTTGACCCTAAGTTGTTCATGTTACTGTTCCCCTCAGG
>JBMYOR010000048.1:0-11243 GCA_049599535.1 Bacteroidia bacterium
CCATAAGCGCCAAACTCTAAAAACGAACTGAGTATGTCTTCAGTAATTGTAAAATCACTGTAAAAATTTGAAAAGTTCAAGTTTGTACCACTAATAGGTGAAAAAGGTTTTAACGAATAATAATCTGCTTTTTTAGCGCTTGCTCAGCTCCAAAAGCACAAAATAAAATCCCAAACACATTTGCTAGCATATCAAAAAAATCAAAACCCCTATTAGGCCTTAGCAATTGAGTGGTTTCTTCAAGTATAGAAAATACTATTAGTAGTACAATTGAAGTGTTAATACTAAAATTCTTGATTTTTAATCTATGGTATGTGAAAACGGTAAATAAAAATGCAAAACAACCTGCCCCAAAAAAATGACTCACTTTATCATTGATTGGCCATTTGAGTTTAAAACCAAATAAGCTCAAATTAAAATCCTTTAAAATTGATGCCAATATTGCTCCCAAAACTAAGGTCAAAACTAAAACCAATTTATGCTTGGTTTTTATCGATTTTAAATCAAATACAAGCATCCCTAATCTAACAGTTTATACCTTGTATATTCACCCACCTTGCTAAAAACAAATAAGCCAAAAATATTAGCTCCCATATCAGCAAAAGAAAAACCTCTTGTTGCTCTAAATATCTGTGTTGTTTCTTCAATAGACGCTAATACCATAAATACAACTACTAACTTTAATATTTTAAACCTTGCAATTGTAAAATATGACTTGGCTACAAGTGCCGCAAAAAAACCTAGTATTCCTACTAAAACAAAGTGTCCGAAAACATCATTTATATTCAATTGCTTTTTCCAAGGAAAAAAATCATTTAGAAGCTCTAAATCAGCCAATAAATGAATTAATACCATTATAAGCACCCATAAACCTACAAACGCCCATTTCACTATATTTTTATACTTTTCTAAAACCATAATTCAAACATAATTCGCATCTAAATGCACAATTTCTTTTTTAACAGGAATATGCACGTTTATATTTGTTTTTAACAGTAATGGCGTTGCTAAATATATTTAAACCAAAACAGCTTTCTGACGAAGAACTTATTCTAAAGTACAAGGATACTTTAGATACAAAATTTGTTGGTGAGTTATTTCAGCGCTATACCCACATATGTTTTGCAGTTTGCATGAAGTATCTGAAAAATCAAGAGGATTCAAAAGATGCGGTGATGCAAATTTTTGAGAAACTATTGACTGAACTTAAAAAGCATGAAGTCAGTTTTTTTCAAGGATGGTTTCATTCATTAATAAAAAACTATTGCTTAATGCTTCTCAGAAAGCGTAAACCAAAAGCAGAGTTTGATGAAAATGTGGCTCAAAAAAATGCCGCTGTTTTTGTGGAAAATGACAATCATGAACATCTGCACGACAAGTTAATACTTGAATCTAAAATTGAAAATCTTGAAAAAGCGATATTGCTTTTGAAACCAGATCAAAGGCAATGTGTAGAATTATTTTACTTAAAAGAAAAATCCTATAAAGAAATTGAAGATTTAACTGGTTTCGATTTTAAAAAAGTAAAAAGCCATATTCAAAATGGTAAAAGAAACTTGAAAAACATACTTGAACAGAATGCCTGAAAATAACCATCATAGCAATCCACTCATTTTAACCCTTGAGCAAATGCGTAAGTATTTTAAGGGCAATTTGCTTGGAATCAAAAAGCAAGAAGTTGAAGATAAATTAAATTCTTCTGCACTACTTGCCGATGCAATTGATGGCTTAAACGAAGTTGATAATCTTGATAAAATTGATTTAACAATCGGTGAACTTAACCGACAAATTCAATTAAAATCAGGCGCTCAAAAGGTAATTATTGCTGAGGAGCCATTAACGGCAAACGAAAGTGCAAAAAGTGCATCGAACCTCTCGATTTACCCTATAGCAGCAAGTTTTGGTGCCATTGTAATTGTGAGCAGCATACTATATTGGGTATATAATAAAAACAGCACAAGCTCCACAACAAATGCGTTGGCTCATGTTGAAGAAACTACAGTTGCAAATGATAATAAACCAAACACTACCAAAGGCAACAATACTTTAACGACAAATAACGATACATCAAAAATTGATTCTAATATTAAAAGTGGACTTTTAGCACTAAACGAATTTTCTGCAGACCTTGAAACTGATAAGGAAAAAATTGAAAGACCAGACTCAAAAAAAGAATCTTTAAGCAAACCAAAATCAATTGCAAAGGACTTAAAGAATAGGAAAACAAACAGTGAAAAAACAATTGTTGAAACCGCAAAAGAACCTACTGAGAGCAGCGCCAATTTAATTGGCAATAATGCCATTGAAAATAAAGGATATACAAATGAAGAAACCTTAGGCGTGGATTCTTCACTTACTCTTGAAGATGACATAAATTATCAATCGGGCTATAAATCAAAATCAGTATTTGAATCAGAAAAATCAACATACAAGGAAGCGATTGATTTATTGAATGACAACAACCTCGATGATGCTTTGCTAAAATTCAAATCTGTTGCAGACGATAGAAATCACCCTAATAAAGATGATGCTAATTGGAGTATTGCGCAGATCTATATGAAAAAAGGTGATGCCCGTTTGGCGAAAAAAGCCCTGCGAAAAGTAAAAAACTCACCTAAATACGGTACAAAAGCACAATTGCTATTAGAGCAGCTTTAATTGTCGTTTAAACTTCCTTTCGATTTTCCATAAATGGGGATTTTATTTTGCAAAACGCCACCTTTAGAACTTATGATTGTGTTTGCCTGCCAAATCTCTTTAACATCTTCAGGAAAAACTTCAATCGGGGCATAAAACCGATTATCGGTGTGTAATTCCAAACATCCCATTCCAAACACTAACCTTCTTAGGTACAAATGCCCCCTAACTAAAACGGCATAAATTTCACCCTCTATTAAGTTGCTAATAATATTAGCATCTCTTTTTATACAAATTAAAATATCTTTTTCAAAAACCCCTTCACTTCTATCAATTAGCTCATTATTTGCCACTTCAATGGCTCTTGATGCTTTATGCTTGTAGCCTGGAATTAATACTTTTGGCAAAATTGAAACAAAATCAACGCTGCCTTCATTTTCAATATATCCGGCATAATTACTTGCACTAATTAAAGGTATTTCGTTGCCTTGTTCGTCAGGGCTTACTTTTTTACTATTTAAAACCAGCTTTTCGTCAGCCTTATAATTAATAATATCGTTTACTTTAAGCTCGTTGTTAAGCAATGACTCTACGCTAACACCAAATTTATTTGCAATTTCAACTACAATGGCAATTTTAGGTTCTGCTCTACCTTCTTCATAACTACCAATATTAGCTCTAGTTAAGCCAAAATCATCAGCGAATGCTTGCTGACTAAGTTTTTTCACACTTCTTATCTTCCTGATATTCTTTCCTATATGAGTCATATTTCATCAAAATTAAAATATTTTTAGCAATTGCTAATTTTTTTAGTATATTTGAGCCATAATAAAAACACAGCAAATGCCAACAACACTAAAAAAGCCCCCTTAAACACCAACCATAATTAACCATTTCAACAACACCAACACTTATATTTGAAACAGGCAAAAAATTCAAATCAATCTAAAAATGAATAACGAATATTTTAACAAAGTAAAAGAATACATTCTTGAACTCGGCTACAGAATAGATCATGAAGATGTTGAAGACGGAATGTTTGTAATCTCAGATGAAGAAGCAGGTATAACACATTTGGTTGTTGGCATTGCTGAACCTTTACTAATACTTGAACAATACATTTTCGAAATAAAACAAGAGTCTTTAGATTTATACAAAAGCCTTTTGCAAAAAAACAGAGACATTGTACATGGTGCTTTTGTTCTTGACGATTCGGGCAACAAAGTACTTTTTAGAGACACCTTGCAAATTGAGAATTTAGACTTTAACGAATTTGAAGGTACACTAAATTCTTTAGCACTATTACTGAGCGAATACTCAGACGAATTATTATCATTTTCAACAAATTAAAAAACACCAAAAAACATAACCATGAGCATTTTTAAAAGAATATTTAGAATAGGTAAAGCTGAAACCAATTCTTTAATTGACAAACTTGAAGACCCCATTAAACTTACTGAGCAAGGTATCAGAGATATGAAATCTGAATTAGACAAAAGCTTACAAGCACTTGCCGAAGTAAAAGCACTTTCGATTCGTAGCCGAAATGAAATGCAAGAAAATAAATCGAGATCTGAAGATTATCAGCGTAAGGCCATGATGCTAGTAAAAAAAGCTGAAAACGGCGAAATGGAAGCATCAGAAGCAGACAGATTAGCAACTGAAGCATTAATGCGCAAACAACAATGCGACGAAAACGTGACAAGAGCAAATGCCGAAAAAACAAAATTTGACGAGCAGATTTCTAAAATGGATAGAAATATAAAGACGCTTAGATCAAATATTGGTAAATGGGAAAACGAACTTAAAACCCTAAAAGCAAGAGTTAAAGTTGCAAATGCCACATCAAAACTAAATAAGCAACTCGCAAATATTGATGGCAGCGATACTATTTCGATGCTTGAAAAAATGAAAGAGAAAGTTCAAGAAAAAGAAGCCCTTTCTGAGAGCTACGGCGAAATTGCGAATGAATCAAGATCAGTTGATGAAGAAATTGATAAAGCACTTGAAGACAGCGACAAATCAAATGCTGGAGATGCCTTAGCTGCCTTAAAAGCTAAAATGAAAGGCGGAAGTCAAGAATAAATTTACTGTCCCGCCGCTCGCGGCGGGGCACTTTTACCTAAACAACCTTTTACTTAAAAAGCCATGATAAACTATTTTACCGAGGCATTAAACAATGCCAATATAATCCCTTCAGTACTCTTTACGTTTGTAATGGGCTATTGGGTAATAGTTTTAATTGGCGCACTTGACTTTAGTTCGCTAGACATTGATGTTGATGTTGACTCAGACGTAGATTTTGATGTAGATACAGATGTAGACGCTGAAACAGGGTCAAGCACTGCCAATGTTTCTTGGCTAAACAATGTGCTTATCTTTTTCAATCTTCGGTATTTACCGCTAATGGTGTTTCTTACATTTTGGTTTGTACCGGTATGGTTCGTTTCAATTATTGTAAACCATTATTTAGGTATTACAAGTATGTTGCCATCACTTTTAATCCTACTTCCAAATATTTTCATCAATCTTTTTGTAGCTAAATTTACTACCCTGCCCGTTGCTAAAATATTTGAAAAACTTGATGCTGACCGTGAAATAACAAACCCAATAGGCAAAGTAGCTGAAATGAGATTCGGCTTAAAGCCTAACAGAATTAGCCAGGCTATAATTAACGATACCAATGGAAATGTAGTAAACATAAATGTATGCTCAAATAACAGGAGCGAAATTGAAAAAGGTAGCAAAGTTTTGGTAATTCAATTCAATAAAAAACAAAAGGCCTTTACAGTAGAGCCTTATTCTTAACAATCTAAAACAACCTAACTATGGAAGAATTTTTAAATGGCAATTTGTGGATTCTAATATTTGTAATAGTATTTATTGGAATACTTGCACTTGTTGCTAAATGGTACCACAAAGCCGAGCAAGGTCAGGCTTTTGTTAGAACTGGAGCCGGCGGCACAAGAGTTTCGTTTAATGGCATATTGAAATTTCCTGTCTTGCACCGTTTAGAAGTAATGGACATTTCAATAAAAACCATTGTAATAGCCAGACAAGGAAAAGACGGACTAATTTGTCAAGACAACATGCGAGCCGATATTAAGGTTACCTTTTTTGTTCGCGTTAACAAAACTCAAGAAGATGTAGTGCAAGTAGCCCAAACCATTGGCTGCGATAGAGCATCAGATAAAGATGCACTTGAAGCACTTTTTGATGCTAAGTTTTCTGAAGCACTAAAAACCGTAGGTAAGCAATTTGATTTTGTAAATCTTTATAATAAGCGTGATGAGTTTAGGCAAGAAATCCTAAATATTATCGGTCGTGATTTGAATGGCTATGTGTTGGATGATGCCGCTATTGACTACCTAGAACAAACTAACCTTAGCTATTTAGACGAGAAAAACATACTTGATGCTGAAGGTATTAAAAAGATAACCGAGCTAACGGCAAACCAAAAAGTGCTTTCAAACGATATTGAAAGAAACAAAGAGAAAACCATAAAGCAACAAGATGTTGAAGCTCGAGAATCTATTTTGGAGTTAGAAAAACAGCTAGCTGAAACTGAAGAGAAGCAAAAGCGAGAAGTTTCATCAATTAAATCAAGAGAAGAAGCCGAAGCTAAAAAAGTAGCAGAAGAAGAAAGGCAGAGATATGAAGCGGCAAGAATTAAATCTGACGAAGAGATTGAAATTGCAGAAGAAAACAGAAGACGCCAGGTATTAATTGCAACTAAAAACAAAGAGCGCACCGAAGCTGTTGAAACAGAGCGCGTAAAAAAGGAGCAAGAAATTGAGGCAACTGAACGAGAAAAAGTGGTTTCACTTGCTCAAATTGCTAAAGACAAAGCAGTTGAAATTGAGCGTAAAAATATTCAAGAGGTAATTCGCGAGCGTATTGCTATTGAAAAAACAGTTGTTGAAGAACAAGAGAGAATTAAAGACACCGAAGCTTTTGCCGGTGCCGATAGATCTAAAAAAGTAGCTATTACCGCTGCTGAAGAAACTGCCCAAGCCGAATTAGTTAAACGTATTAAATTGGCCGAAGCCGAAAAAGACGCCGCAGAAATGGATGCCAAAAGATTGGTAATTGAAGCGGATGCAGAACAAGCAACAGCCACTAAAAAAGCTGATGCCATAAAAACCATGGCCGATGCCAAAGCCGCAGAACATGCCGCCATTGGATTAAGCGAAGCACAGGTAATGGAGGCAAAAGCTTCAGCCAGAGAGAAAGAAGGAGAAGCGGAAGCAAGCGTAATTGAAGATGCAATTATTGCTGAAGCGGCAGGTATTAAAGCAAAAGCCGAAGCTCAATCTGAGTTTAACCTTAAAGTAGGTAAGGCTGATGCTGAAGTAATATCAGCCAAGGCCAAAGCCGAAGAAGAAAAAGGAATGGCCGAATCGCGTGTAATGTATGAGAAGTTTAACGCCGAAGCTCAAGGTTTAAGCGCCAAAGCTGATGCAATGAAACAATTAGACGGTGTAGGTAGAGAGCACGAAGAGTTTAAACTTAAACTCGAAAAAGAGAAAGAAGTTGAATTGGCTCAAATTAGCATACACGAGCGTATAGCCGAAGCACAGGCAAGCGTAATTGCCGAAGCTCTTAAAGCTGCCAAAATTGATATTGTAGGTGGCGAGACCATGTTCTTTGATCAAATTATTGGATCTATTACCAAAGGAAAATCAGTTGATAGCTTTGTAAACAATAGCCAAATGGTAACCCAACTAAAAGACAATTTACTTAGCGGCGGACCTGAAGGACAATCGTTTACCGAAAGTATTAAGCAACTGATTGATAGATTCGGAGTAACTTCTGAAGATTTGAAAAACATGAGTATTTCAATGCTATTGTTTAGAATGATGAACCAGGCAGAAGACAACGAAACAAAAGGATTTGTAACCAAACTAATTGACCTTGCAAAAGGAATGGGAGTATCTGACCAATCTCCTAATAGTTTAGGCATAAAGTAAAACTTACCCCGCCCCTAGCCAGTAAACTAGGGGCTTTTTTCAAACACCAACTAATCATTTTCATTATGAAAGTATTATCTTTTATTGCTCTTTTTTTTAGTGTATCTCCAACGCAAAGCGATGTAAAACAACATGATACAACTATTACTCAAAAGAAAAATGTAATTGAAGCAAATGCCCTGTTAAAAGAACCTGAATGCAAAAATGAGCCTTATAGCTTTTTCTCATTCTTCTTTTTAAAATAATGCGCTACAACTAAATGGCTGATATAAAAAACAACCCCGCAAATAAATCTCAAAAGCTTGAACAGGATACTTATAATATTCTCCAAAATAGATTAAACAAGCAAAATGAAGACTTATCAAAAAGGCTTTTTAAACTAAATGAAAAAAGAAAAGAAGCCTTTGGATCAGTTGAAACCAAGCTCCTTGCCAACGAAAGAATCACCACAAGCAATAATTGCTTTGCCAGAGATATGATTCCCATTGGCAGTAGATTTATTTTTGGTTACAATGTAGTAATGGGGCTTAAAAAGGAAACCTCGGTTTCAGATGTTTTTAGTGTTTTCAATTTTAAAGATCAAGAATTTCATAACGACAAGGCCGAGTTTTTAAGCGACAAACAGTTTCAAGACGATTTTAGAAATCTTTACAAATACTACAAGCTTACACAGTTTTCAAAATTTGCAGTTTTAGGTCCACACTTATACATGGTTTTTCAGGTAGGAAAAAGTGTTGACGATATCAAAGTTTTTAAGTGGCGTATTGAAAACCAAAATTTGATTTATGTAGATAATAGATCAGATCACGAATTTAAATTTCCCGAACAGCATCAATACCAGTGGACAAGGGCCACACGCGATATGCAACGCAAAGGCACGCACCCTCATATTAGTATTGAAGACCGCGTTTTTGTAGAAACCATTGGTGGAGACCTAACTATTAAAATTGAAGACAATACCGAATCAGGCGAAGGAATATACGCCGAACCAGTTGATTTTCCTGACCAAACGCTTGACGATGCCGAGATTTACTTTGCCTTACTCAATAATCTTATTGTTCTAAAAATAAAGCCTTACCAAGAAGAAAAATTTAGGTTTATTGTTTACAACGAAAAGATCCATGAAGCCAAAAGAATTGATGCCTTAGAAGACGCTTGTGTGCTTTTGCCCGATGATCACGGTATCATTTTCCCAAAGGGGTTTTATTTACAAACAGGGGTATCAAAGGTGTTTGATTACGAGCAAGTAAATATGCACTTTGAAAAACGTATCCCATCTCCTAACGGCGAAGATTTTCTTTATGTTTTTTACAATAAAGTTGAAGGCTTGTATGTGCTACTTTCATACAACTTGATATCTCAAGATGTAAGCACACCGATTTTTTGCAACGGCTATTCACTTTTTAGAAAAGGAAAGCTCATTTATTTTAAAAGCGACGAAGAGCAGAAAAAGCACCATGCCGTTCAAATTTGGCAAACCCCTTATTACCATCCCGATTATGAGCCTGAAACAAACGATAAAGACAGTGCAGTAGCCAAAATTGGCAACAAAGAAATTGTAAAAGGAATGGCCGAGTGCCATGAACTTATTAGCCTACTAAATAAGGAAGATAGCTACAACGACCTTTATGTTGACTTGGTAAAAAAGTCAGGCGATATTTTAGACACTTTTCATTGGCTTGAACAAGATGATACTTATAATTTAGCAGAGCCATTACATGAAATAAAACGCACAGCTACATCAGCACTTGATGAATTTGAAAAGGTTCAGCGAATTAGAAAAAATACCCATCAAAAAATTGAAGATACTGGTGGCAAAATCGAAGCTTTAAAATCGGAGCGAAGAAAAAGTAAAAGCGACACCATTGATCACTATGTTCACTTTTTGGCCGAATACCGCAAAATTAGAGGTGAAGTAATTGCCCTAAAAGACCTAAGGTATGTAAACGAAGGTGAAGTTGAGAAATTCGAAAACTTTGTACAAGAGCAAACCAACGAGCTTTCTGAAAAATGTATCGGATTTCTATTAGGCGACAAAGCACTTGCCCCATATGAAGAAAAGCTCATTGAGTTTGACGATGCGATAAAAAACATAAGCAAGGTGGTTGATGCCAATAACCTTGAAAAAGAGATTGAAAAAATATCAAATGAGCTTGAAATGCTCATTGAAATTGTAAGTAATCTTAAAATTGAAGATGCTACCCAAACCACCAAAATAATTGATGGCATTTCAAACTTATACTCACGCTTTAACAGAAGTAAAACACAACTAAAAAAGAAAAGAAAAGACCTATTAAGTGTTGAAGGTAAGGCTGAATTTCATGCACAGCTCAACCTTTTAGAGCAAGGAATTATCAACTATCTCGATATTTCTGAAACACCAGAAAAATGTGAAGAATACCTAACCAAATTAATGGTACAGCTTGAAGAGCTAGAAAGTAAATTCTCAGAGTTCTCGGAGTTTGTAGGTGTTTTATCCGATAAGAGAGAAGAAGTATATTCAGCCTTCGAAAGCAAAAAAGTTGCCTTAATTGAAAAACGAAACCGAAGGGCAAACGCACTTTTCGAATCTGCCGAGAGAATTATAAAAGGAATTGGCAACCGCCTTGACACTTTTAAAACCGTTGCTGAAATTAATGGTTACTTAGCCGGCGACCTTATGATTGAAAAGGTTAGGAATATAATTGAGCAACTACAAGATTTAGATGATAGCGTAAAAGCCGACGACCTTCAAAGTCGATTAAAAACTGCTAAAGAAGATGCCATCAGGCAGCTCAAAGATCGAAATGAGCTATTTAGTGGAGATGGTGATGTAATTAATTTCGGAAAACATAAATTTTCAGTTAATCAACAAAACCTTGACCTCACAACTGTAGTGAGAGAAGATAGCATGTTTTATCATTTAACTGGAACTAACTTTTTTGATAAAATACAAAATCCAGAAATCAACGAGCACAGAGATTTTTGGAATCAAGCTTTTGTCTCAGAAAATGATCATATTTATAGAGCTGAGTACTTGGCCTACCAAATTTTTGAAGAAGCATTAATTGCAAATCAAGGTAAACTTGAGCATATTGAAAAACTAACAAAAAAGGAGCTTCAATCTGAAATTCAAGAGTTTATTAATAAAAAATATAACGAAGGTTATGTAAAAGGGATTCATGATGTTGACGCGGCCTTAATTCTCCAAAACTTAGTTCAGTTACATTTAAGCAGCGACTTTTTAAAATACACATCGCCAGCAAGAGCCTGCGCCGCTGTTTTTTGGAATGGCTTTTTAACCAATGGTTCAAAAAAGAAATGGCAAACCAGACTTAAAGGCGCTGGTGTTATTCTCCAGGTTTTTCCAAATACACGCGAGTTTGAAGGCTTACTTAAAGACCTTACCAAAGAATTAAAGCTATTTATTGATGAAACCGAGCTATTTGATAGTGAACTAATTGAAGAAGCCGCTGAATACCTGTTTTACGAACAAGCCCGTAACGATAGCTTTGTAATTGACGCCGATGCGGCAAAACTTTTTAAAGCGTTTGACCAATACTTAACAAAAGGCAACTACAAGCAAAATTTCGAAAACTCAATAAAAACACTGGCTAATGATAAAATTGCCCATTACAGCCTTGTAAAGCAATGGCT
>JBMYOR010000049.1:0-11185 GCA_049599535.1 Bacteroidia bacterium
GCATTTGATATTATTGAATTACCATTAAAACATAATGAAAATGTATATTGGACATTTTTATCGCGTATAAATGGTAATAAATTAGATATGAGACCTGCTGTTAAGTTTTTCATAATTTCATTTATTTTTATTTTTTCATTTTTTTTTTTTGTAATTTAAAATAGATTTATAATCTTGAGGATTTTTTTTTGTTTTTGATATAAAACCTAAACTACTTTTATTATTTTCAATATCAATATCATAAAAATACTTTATAAACCCGAAGCTATTTGCTACAACTATTTCGTCACCGTCTTTGCCGTCAATATTGCCTATTCGCGGTACCGAAAACCCAATACCCGCGGTAGGATGCCCCACGTTAATTTCTAAAAACTCATCTGTTTCAAGAATAAGGGAGTCTAGGGTATTATCCCACTCGTAATACGCTAATTTACCATTAAGTCCGCCTATTAATAAGTCATTATCACCATCATGATTAATATCATACACGCAGGGTGCGGCGTGTCCGCTAACCTTAATTGATTGGTATGATCCTGTAACAAAACTAAAATCTGCTATTTGGTCAGGCATATTGGCGTTGCTGTAAAACGCAATTCTACCATTTTCAAGCCCTAATAAAAGGTCAATAGTACCATTATTATCAGCATCTCCGAATACAGGATAAACTGTGGTATACTCCTTTTCTGTTAAGTTTAAAAAATCATCGTCTTTTAACTCATAAATGGCTTTTGATGAGTCTCCTATGTTTTCGTAATAACTTAACTTGTAATACGCCTTATCGTATTCAAAATTGGTATAAGGCCTTGGTGCGCAAACAAATAAATCAAGGTCACCATCACCATCAGCATCCATTACAGCGGGCCGGCTAAACTCACCTTTGTCAATAGTTTGGTTTTGCAAAAAATCGTTGCCCAAAAACTCAAACTTTGGTTTTGCTTTTGAGCCTTTATTTAAATAAGCCCAAGTGTTCATTACCACAAAATTTTCTTCTTGACTTGAAGGGGCAAAAAGCAAATCGTTTACGCCATCAAAGTCAATATCACAGGAGCTAATTGTCGGAAAAAGATCAACTTGAACCGGATTTACGCTTGATGGAAAGTTTGTATGAGCTTTAATTATGGTATCTCTGTTATGTCCGTTAGTACTATTAGGGTTCCATCCATTTTCTAATAATAGCACGGTTTTATAGGCAACATCACTAAGTAACAAATCCTTATCACCATCATTATCATAATCAATGGTTAGCATATTACTACCCGCATGTTTTTTCTTTTTATACAAATAGCAAGTGGGAGCAAAAACAATTTCGTTTGATGTGTCAGACTCTTGAAACCTACCCCAACAATAAGTAGGCACAATAAAGTTAAAGCTATCTTTATGGCCGTATGTTTCAACACTTTGATTTTGGTAATAAGTTAGATTTCCTCCGCCGCTATCAAAGCTTAAAAGGTCAAGGTCGCCATCTCCGTCTATATCATCAACCGCGGGCACATCAGATGGCGCCACAAAAAGCGGAGTATAAAAATTAATATCGGTATCGTAATACATTACGTCATCGTTGTAAAGTTCAAAAATTAGTTTGTTACTGGTACTTTTATTTTTATATACCATTACTCCACCTATGTTATTCGATGTAAAAATATCTTTTAGGCCATCACCATTAAAATCTAAAATTCTAACCCAAGCATAACACTTTGGTATTAATTGTTCAAATTCAGGTGCAAATACAAACTCAGGGTTTGTTGAATCTCCATTGCCAATAAACACCAACGATTGATAATCATCTTTATCAAAAGCTACTAAATCTTCAACTCCATCTAAATTAACATCTAAATTATTGAAGTGCGGTTTATGAAATCCGCCTGTAAAAGCAGTAAAACTATTACCATTGGCTGTTTTTAGCGCTGGTCCGGCGTTTTGTTCAAAATGAAACGCCCTGAATAATGTTTGACCATGGGCCGAAAACATTAAGAAAACAAAAATTAATGGGAGAAAACGTTGCAGTTGGTTCATGCGTATCAATTTATAGTAAAATTAAATAATTTAATCAGCTAACTTGCACAAGCAAAGCCACTAATTAACAACAATGGTAGTATACGTGTGATTTTTATTTATAGTTGTTACATCCAATAAATAAACACCTTGCTTAATTCCGTTAATATCTATTTTTTCGCCCGTAATATTATCAGATTTAAAAACAAGCCTACCAGTTAAATCATACATCTTTATTGATTGTAACTTGGCATTATTTAGTTTAATATTTAATTCGCCGCTGGCAGGATTTGGGTAAACCATTAAATTTTTAATGCTTGAAACTTGTTCATTACTTACGCTTTTAAGCAAATCACCTTTATAAAACATAAGGCCACCCCTTCTATTACCCATAACTACATCAAGTATCGAATCGTTTGTTAATTCAGCCGCGGCAGGGTAAAGCATTTGGTTATAACTATTTGGCAGATAATTATTGAGCGAATCATTAAATAGCAACTGTTTTTCAATAATAAATTCAGATTCATTATAGGTGAAATCGCGGCAAAACCATATTTGCCCCTTCCTACCGGTTATTAATAAATCATTTTTGCCATTCATATCAAAATCTGCAATTAATGGGGTTGCAAAACCCGAACCTGGCACCCCCATTTGTACTCCCCCCCATTTTTCTGAATATAAAATTAGTGAATCATTATTGCTTAAGTAACACCTTAACGATCCACTTGCATCACCTAATACAAGGTCGTTTTTATTATCGCCATTAACATCAGCAACTGTGGGCATTACATACTGCGATACTTTTACATTTTGATACTTCAACTTTTTAAGTTCAAACACAGCGGGCTTGCCGGGTTTTGATGCGTTTTGATAATAAAATATTTTTCCTTTTAATTTTCCCAAAACCATATCAGTAGCACCGTCATTATTTAAATCTCCAAAGGTGAGATAGAAATACGGCAATTCAAGATTAGAGAATTCCATAAAATCATCGTCAAACAGTTCATAAATCGGAAGAGTAGAATCACCTATATTTTTATATAAATTGATTTTGTAAAAATCTTTGTCGGTTTGATAATCAGAATACGGTATTGGAGCAACTACAAAAAGGTCTTGATCTCCATCAGCATCAATATCATAGTAGGCCGGTTGGCTAAAGGTCCATTTTTCAATGCCCTTAGCACTTATAAAACTTGTGTCAACCAATTTGTAGTTAGGTAGTTTATTTGAGCCCGTGTTTTTGTATAAAAAACATTGATTTAAAACTATATTAGCTTCGCGGTTTCCCGCAGCAAACACCAAATCATAAATTCCATCAAAATTGTAATCAATTTCATTTATGCTCGGATAATTATCAATATAAAAAGTTGAATCATATTGCGGAAAATAGTCATTATATGCAATAAATGAATCAATATTAGTTTGTATTTTACCCTTATTAATTCTACCATTTTCTAAATAAACTACATTGCCGTAATACGAGTCGCTTATAATGGCATCAAAATCACCATCATTATCGAAATCTTTTGCAAAAATGTTAGACCCAGCATGTTTACCACTAGCTTTTTTAAACGATCCACAATTTACATTTAGGGTAACTTTCAATCTCGAAATCTCTTCAGTATCACTATAATACTCATCAAAACTGCCCCAGCAATCTGCCGATAAATCGTAAATAAAACTATCAGAATGACCGTACTTTTCTTGGCTCAAGTTTTTATGATAATAAATTGAGAAACCCGAATTATCAAAGCTCAAAATATCAAGATCACCATCATAATCCATATCTACTATAGCCGATTGATCTTCATTGCCCGAAAAAACATTATAGTTACCATTAATTTGGTGATCATAATAATTAATCTCGTCAACATACAATTCAAATATTAATTTACCTCCCCTGCTCACATTTTTATAAACACTAATACCACCGCCATTAACACTATTAGTGAAAATATCTTTTTTACCATCTCCATCAAAATCTTTTGTTATAATTTTCCGCGTAATTTCTGGTAAAAAACCGTTTAAATAGGGTGCGTGCAAAAACTCAGGCTCAAGTGTATTTCCATTACCCAAAAACACTTCAAGGTTGTCGCCATACTTGTCAAGCGCGATTAAATCTTCTACTCCATCAAAATTTAAATCAATACTGGCAAATTGCGGAAAATTAAATCCTCCATAAAATGCAGATTTACTTTGGCCATTAGCTAGCTGTAGTTTTGGCCCTGATTGTTTTACAAGTACAAAATTTTGGTCGTTTTGGCTAAAAACTCGTTTTGGCACCAGAACCATTAATAGTAATACGAGCACTAGCACATTAAAAATCAATGAAATACGCATTGAGCGAATGTATAAATACCATTTATTAAGTATAAACTAAGTAACAGATATTTAGATTAGTTAAGAACGTGAATGGTAAACCAATAAATTTGAAGGCTGAAAAGAAACTTAATTGAAAAAAGATAAATTAACCATTTTGGTAACCAACGATGATGGCATAACTGCGCCGGGTATCAAAAACCTTATTAATGTTGTAAAAAACTTTGGAAATGTAGTTGTTGTAGCCCCCGATAGCCCACAAAGCGGCATGGGGCACGCTGTAACCATTACCAAACCACTCAGACTCGAAAAGCTTGATCTTTTTGATGGCGTAGAAAGTTACCAATGCACCGGAACACCAGCAGATTGCGTAAAATTGGCTGTAGACCAAGTATTACATAAAAAGCCTGACCTTTTAGTTTCAGGTATAAATCATGGTTCAAACGCATCAATTAATGTGTTGTACTCGGGCACTATGAGTGCCGCTGTTGAAGGTGCCATTGAAGGCATACCTAGCATTGGTTTTTCACTTACCAACTATGATCGCAATGCCGATTTTAGCCCAGGGTTACCGTATATTAGAAAAGTAATTGACAATGTTTTACAAAATGGATTGCCTGAAGGTACTTTGTTGAATGTAAACATTCCGGTAGTAGAAGATGGAATTAAGGGTATTAAAATTTGCCGACAAGCCAAAGCCAAATGGGAAGAAAACTTTGCCGAACGCACAGACCCCCATGGTAGAAATTACTACTGGATGGTTGGTGTTTTTAACGATCACGATCATGGCGAAGACACTGATCTTTTTGCGCTTAACCAAGGTTACATTTCTATTGTTCCTACATTATTCGATTTAACGGCACATCATTTTATGAACAACTTAAATTCATGGAACCTAAATGAATAAAGAATTTAAAAAACTACTAAAAGGCACACTTTTCAGTTCGCTTATACCATTAATTGGCATCTCTATTTTTTATTTTATCAGATTTACAGATTACACCTTTTGGGAGTACATAAGACTTATGGATGGTCAAGAACTAATGGCACCAGTAATTAGCTTATCATTGATACCCAATATTTTATTGTTTTTCTTTTTTGTAAATCGAAACCTTTATCGACAAGGTCAAGGGGTGATTTTTGGCATGTTATTGTGGGGTATGGTAATTATATATTTTAAGTTTTTAGATTAAGAAAATGCGCTACTTCATTATTGCAGGCGAGCCCTCTGGCGATATACATGGTGCTAACCTAATTAAAGCCATTAAGCAGGTAGATGCTGATGCCAATTTTGCTTTTTGGGGAGGTGATCAAATGCAAAAAGAAGCCAATACCAAGCCGCTAAAGCACATTAGCGAATTAGCTTTTATGGGCTTTGTTGAAGTACTGCTGAATTTAAAAACCATACTTACCAATTTTAAATTGTGCAAACACCAAATAGGCGAATACCAACCTAACGCTGTAATTTTTATAGATTACCCTGGGTTTAATTTACGCATGGCTAAATGGGCAAAACAAAATCAATTAAAAACAATTTATTATATATCGCCTCAAATTTGGGCTTGGAAAGAAAACCGCGTAAAAACCATTAAAACCTATGTAGATCAAATGATTTGCATTTTGCCATTTGAACTTGATTTTTATAAAAAACATGGTGTACATGCCCACTATGTGGGGCACCCCTTATTAGATGCCATTGATAATTTGCCTTTGAGCGAATCTAAACGCAAAGGTATTGCGCTTTTGCCTGGCAGCCGCAAACAAGAGATTAAAAAAATGCTACCAACCATGCTAAAGGTAGCAGCAAGCTTGCAAAACCAGCAATTTATAATAGGGGCAGCACCATCAATTTCAAAACAATATTATCAATCTTTTACACTTACAAGCAATGTTAAAATTGCATACGGAAAAACCCAAGAGATTATGAGGCAATCAGAAGCCGCATTGGTAACAAGTGGCACGGCAACCTTAGAAACCGCACTTTTTGAAACCCCGTTGGTAGTTTGCTACAAGGCCAGTGCAATTAGTGTTGCTATTGCACGTAGGCTAATAAAAGTTAAGTTTATATCTCTTGTAAATCTAATAACTGATAAAGAAATTGTTAAAGAGCTAATTCAAAACGATTACAACGCAAAGAATTTACAATGTGAATTACAAAACATAATGAACGGGCCTAAACGAAAAACTTTGCAAAACGAATTTATTGAACTTAAAAAGCTTTTAGGTAATAAGGGAGCTTCAAAACGAGCCGCAGATATTATTTATAGCACGGTAAAAACCAACTTATAATATGAAAACTATAAAACTCCTTCCGCTAATTTTAATCACTTTAGTTTCGGCCTGTACATTAGATGAAACACCTGATGTTGCATCATTAGTTGTGGGCACATACAAAGGCAAAGCGTCTGATGACTTTACTTCGTCAAACGGTAAAAAAGTTATTATTACAAAAATTTCAAATAATGAGATAAAAATAACCCCAGATGGCGATAATTTAATTAACTCGGCCTTTAGCGTTCAAATAGTACAAGATGGCAATTGGGTTAAACAATCGGCCAATCAGCAGGGTGCAACTTTTGAAGCCAAAGCAAGTAAAAATAGTGTGCCAATTACGTTTTCGTTAAATGCGCCATCAAGCTCTTTTGAAGGAAAAAGAGAGAACTAGCTTTCTCTCTTAAATTACTAAATTTTTATATCTTAGGCTTTCAAACAGTCTAGGTATGAAACAGAATTTTTTGCCAAAATTGGCATTAGGCATCTTAATCGCATTTTTTTATACGAACACAGCACATGCACAATGTAGGGTAAGAGTACTTACCAACGATACAAGTATATGTAATGGAGATGTTGTTACAGCAGTTGCCACAGTTTTAGATACAGTTACCACAACTTTAGCCGACGACAATGGCCAAAGCGGAAATATGTTTGATGTAGTAGCAAAAAACAATATTACCGTAAGAGCTTTTGATGCCCACATAGATAATGGCACTAATTTTTCGATCTATTACAAAACTGGTTCTTATAAAAACACAGAGCGCGACTCCACTAAATGGAAACTTTTAGGACGAGTTTTTGGAGTTACGGCTGCTGGAAATGGAAGCCCAACTCGAATTCCTTTTTACTTCTCGGTTGATATTAAAAAAGGCGACACCACATCGTTTTACGTTACATCAACCACATCGAACACCCTAAACTACACCAACGGTAGCAGCGAATATGCAGTTTACTCAGCCGATAAAAACCTAAGCGTGCTAGAAGGATTGGGCGTTATGTGGCCTTTTGGTGGCTCAAGCACATCAACTGGAATTTACCGCCCTAGAATTTTTAATGGAAACATTATTTACGAACCCACCGGTACAAAATCGTTTAAGTGGAATAATAATATGACCGGAGATACTATTGTTTTTACTCCATCAAAAACCTTTGAACTAAAAGTTACTGCCACAATTGGTGCTTGTACATCTGTAGACTCGGTTGATATTGAAGTTGAAAATTACACTGTTGAACTTGGAAACGACACCTTTATTTGCGAAGGATATAATATTCAACTTGACGGCGGAAACATGCCAACCGGATCAGTTTACAATTGGAAACCAGGTGGCATTGGTAATAGGTACAAACTGATTTCTGGCGGCGGCGAAAAAAGTATATCGGTTACCACCCCTAAAGGATGTTTGTACCGCGATACTATTGATATAATAGAAATAAAAACTCCTATTGTTGCTTTAGGCAATGATATTGATTTATGCGATGGCGATTCAATTGAACTTGACGCAGGAGATTTTGGTACTAAAGCTAAATATTCGTGGAGCACAAATGATACTTTAAGAAAAATTACCGTAACTAAAGAGGGCCGCTATGTTGCTAGAGTAACTGATGAATATGGATGTGTAGGTAAAGATAACATTGACCTTACTTTAAGGCAAAACCCTAATATAAACCTTGGTGGACATAAAGAAGTTTGCGAAGGCGACACCATAGAGCTAGATGCAGGTTTTGTTGACAACAATACCATTTATAACTGGAGCGGAAATCAAACCACTAAAACCATTAAAATTACTACTACTAACGGTTATAAAGTTTTGGTTACTAGCGAGTATGGCTGTAAAGGGCAAGATTCAGTTTACTACCTTTTTCATGGCAAACCCACCAGTGGGATTTCTGGAACGCTTGAATCTTGCAGAGGAAATGATATTACCCTTGATGCAGGCTATCATGGTCCTAAATCAAAATATGAGTGGTCAACCACCGAAACCACACAGAGTATAATTGTAAGTGAAAATGGAGCTTACAGCGTGCTTATAACCGATTCATTTGGTTGCACCAATACCGAAACAATCACAACCAATTTTAGAAAACTACCTAAAGTAAACCTCGGCTTAGATATTAACTTTTGCGAAGGACAAACCGAAACCCTTAATGCCGGATTTGATGATGGATATACCACCTATAACTGGAATACCAGCGAAACCACAAAATCGATTGATGTTTCGGAAACAGGAACCTATTCAGTAACTGTAATTGACTCATTTGGCTGCGAAAACTCTGACGAAATTGAAGTTTTGGTTATTGAATTACCCAATATTAAATTGATTGCTGACACTTCTGTTTGCGAAGGCGAAACCATTGTACTTGATGCCGGCAGCCATAATAAATACAAATGGAGCACAAATGAAAATAGCCAAACCATTACAGTGGGTGCAGGTGATTATGATGTTACTGTTACCAATATTTTTGGCTGTAAAAACAGCGCTTCAGTATCAATTGGCACAGTAGCCAATGCTATTGCCGCATTTGTTGGTAACGATATTGGTTCTCAAAAAATAGAGTTTGCCAACAACTCTACTAATGCCAACAAATACCGCTGGGACTTTGGCGATGGAAACTCATCGACTGATGCTGCCCCAACCCATTGGTATAAACAAGATGGAAGCTACACTGTAAAGCTAACTGCGAGCAACAGATGCAATGAAAACGAAAACGAAACTGAAGTTACTGTAACGGCAAGCGGAATTGACAATAGCCCACAAGGCAACATCTTATTATACCCTAATCCAACTCAGGGTGATTTATTTGTAACCTACAGTGGCAACGCAAACATTAATAATGTTTTAGTTTACACAGTATCGGGTCAGGTAATTAAAACAAATAGTAAAGCTGTAAGTGAAAACACCATAAAAATACTGTTGCCCAATGCATTATCTAAAGGTATTTATGTAGCGCATTTAGTAACTGACAAAGGCATAATTCTGCAAAACTTCATAGTAGAATAGGCATTTTACCAAAGTGTGTTTAATAAGCCCTTCGGTTTTCGAAGGGCTTATTTTTTTTTTAGATTATTAGAAAACAATCAAATGAGTATGAATGCACCCTAATGGTGTTTTTAAATTTGAAATGCAGGCTTAATCACAATAAAAATTCAGGGTCATTGTGAATGATACAACTGGGCATTCGATGGAATGAAATCGATTGCACTAGGGATGAAATAAGCGAAAAAATTCAATTTTTGTCTTTATAAAACAACTCCCGTTACCGTTTTAAAATATGATATAACACGCACACCTTTATTTCTCATTTTATAATACCATCATTTTTTAAATACCAAATAATGTTATTGATAATTATAAAACTACCAATAAAACCAGTAATTAAAATACTCAAAACAAATACGGTATAAATTAACAATACTATCACTGAGAAGGTCTCATTTTCGCCTAAACCATTCTCGCTTTGAAAATAATCTACTACAATTGCAAAAAACAAAATCAGGTTAATTATCCCATAAAAAAAGTTGATTGTTTGAATAAAAACTGAAGACTTATAATGACCACTTTTGGCTTGAATAATAAATTCTGAATCTAATAAATTCGAATCTTCATTTATATGTCTTTTAGCGAGCCTGTATTTTCTTAAATGAAAAATAAAAGACAATAAACCAAAAATGGCAAAAATAGCTCCAACCGCAATTAGTGCTGCAGACGCTGCTTTATTCAATTGTGCCGCAATAATAGAGAACATTACAAACGCCACTTCTATGGCAATACATATTAGAGATGTAAGCAACAAACCACTTGTATTTCTTCTCACCATACAATAATCAAATTTGTCAAAACCCTAATCATGTCACAGGCTCTTTCGTTTCAATCTATGCGAACTTAATCAAGTTTTAAATACCTGAAAATTACCGACTATTTAAAAATGGTATTTTAACTCAAATCAATACTACCTGCATTCTGATGCATTAATAATAGCTTTAAAGATTAACCTTAAAAGGCTAGAAAAAACTACAGGATTAGCCGAGAATACTGAAAGCAACTGCTCTTATTCAAAAACTGCAAAATAGCCTATTCGGTATTTAAAATTTTTGCTACAATACCTCAAACTGCAAACTCAAGATTACAACTGTATCAAAAAATGCCATTTTTTTGTTTATGCACAACCATGAACATATATTATAATGACTCCCCGTTTTTATAACACTAAACTTTAAGCCAATTTCAAAACATGAACAATGTTCTTTATTTGCATCATCCCTAACCCTTCACCAATTGGAAGGGAACTGAGTTCTTCTCCCTTCGGAGAAAACTAGAAGGGGCCAATATCTGCATAGATGGCAATTTTATTTTAATGGTAGGATTGCGGGGATGCATATATTATTTAAAGTTATGATGCACCTAAACCAAAAACCCCGTAAAACTACACATACTAGCGATTGAAATCGTCCGTTTCTGATCAGTAACGATAGACTTTAGTCCATTGCAGTGCTTGATGGAGTAATACCGATACCCATTAAATATTTATTAGCATTCCTAATTATAATTTTTACAATTCAACTATATTTATAATTGGTAGAAGTCATATTAAATAAAATCAT
>JBMYOR010000050.1:0-11042 GCA_049599535.1 Bacteroidia bacterium
GCTAGTATAAGTCAAGATTGGTGAGTCACAAGTTTGGATTAATTGTTTTTATAGTGACACTATTATTCAAAATCAATACATACAATAAAGTTTGAGTGATAAACATTTAACTACGTACTAAATAATGCATTTATGGAAAATATTGATTACTGATAACAAGATTGTAACCATGAATTTAATAGCTGAAAATGCAAAAATATTAAATGATTGGTGAGTGCTAAAAGATTTACCGTTATCTACTATCGTCTCATAAGGTAGAAATTCCGTGTTTTATACCATTTTCAACCAAGGTCTGCAGCATTAACGGTGGTACTTGCCAAGTAAAAACTTCATTATCTAAATCAAATGAATACTCTAGTCTTTCTTCAAATCGAATTTTTTCTAGCTTTAAATAATCTTCAACTATTTGCAGTTCTTCGCTAAGAGTTACTTTAGTTGATTTATCTAATTGCAATGTTTTTCTGAAAATATTTGATAAGGCAGTAATTGAATCACGAGCTTTTTCAGGATCAACACTTACCAAAGCCCTAATACTGTTTAACGAATTAAAAATAAAATGCGGATTGAGCTGCGAGCGCAATTTGTTTAAGGTAGCTTCTTTAATTAAGGCCTCTTGCATAAGCTTTTGCACTTGTGCTTTACGGTAGTTTCTAAAGTACTGTACACTAAAGTAAGTAGCAATCCATAAACTTATAATTACCGATACATTAATAAATATTCGAAGCAGTAAAAGTTTACTGCTTAAATTTTCGAAAGTAAAAATATTAAAAAACCAAAGTACCGCTGCGTATGTAAATAGAATTACAAACGATAACACAAAAACCGAAATAAGTACTCTTAAAATCAGTTGCCCCACAGGTAGGGTTATCCATTTTCGTTTTTTTACAAATAAGCGATAAAAATGTGTGGTTAAAAGCCCAATGATTAAAAATATGGTGAGCCCAATTTGTTCTCTCCACAACTCGGCTCTATTAGCATCGCCACCGTTTAGCATAATATTAACTAGCGATAAAACGAGCCAATAAATAAACCATCCGCCAAATTGCGATAACCAGTAGAGTTGTGAATTTGCCAATAGCTTATTCTTATTTTCCATGGCTGTAAAATTAAAAAAGCCACCGGTATAAGGTTTCAGGTCCGGTGGCATGGTTATGAGAATAAAGCACTATTAAATAGCAATACGAATGTAAATATGCATTTAGCGGCAAATGTGGCCACTTACACAAGTGGGCATAAAGTATGTTTGGGCGGAATCAAATGTTAAAAACGGTGATAATTGCTAATTTTAGTCATGATAATACAGTATGTGTTTGAGCAAATGATGAGTAAAAAAGTAGAATTAACTTTGCACCCATTAAAAGCATACTGAAATAGAGAATCATGATCCTTTCTGATAAAGCAATACTTGAATGTATAGACAAAGGCGAAATACTAATTGAACCTTTCAGAAGAGAAAGCCTTGGCACCAATAGCTATGATGTGCACTTAGGTAAGCACTTGGCGCTGTACAAAAACCAAGTATTAGATGCTAAAGCGCACAATCAAATTGAGGAGCTAATAATTCCTGAAGATGGATTTGTTTTGCATCCCAACACCTTGTACTTAGGTGTAACTGAAGAATATACTGAAACCCACGCACATGTTCCTTTTTTAGAAGGCAAAAGTAGTGTTGGTAGATTGGGTATTGATATTCACGCAACGGCCGGTAAAGGAGATGTGGGTTTTTGCAACACCTGGACTCTAGAAATTTCATGTTCGCAGCCTGTAAGAGTTTATGCGGGTATGCCCATTGGCCAGTTAATTTACTTTGAAGTGGCCGGTGAAATTGAAAATATGTATAATAGAAAAAAGAACGCCAAATACAATCAAAAGACTGTAAAGCCAGTTGAGAGTATGATGTGGCGCAATAAATTTTAAGGTTTTTAAAGCATTTTGCCTTACATAAGACTGATAAATGTTACCTAAGTAAAAAATTTTGTTCTATTATTTTGCACCAGAATAAGATTGGCAGTGTTTAAGCCAATCTCTTTTCAAATATTTTTTTATGACCAAACAAACAGCACTAAAGTTCAACAACTCAATTAACCGTGAGTTTACACGAGAACTCATGAAGAGGGTTGACAATTACTTTAGGAGCAACAACATTTCGAGAAATGCAAATAGCAATTTGTATTTTAAAACCATAGTGGTTTTCGCAATGTTTTTTGTTCCTTTCGGATTATTATTTACTACACTATCAAACTCATTACTTATTGCCTTTGCATTGTACTTTGTAATGGGATTAGGCAAAGCAGCTATTGGCCTTTGCATTATGCATGATGCCAACCATGGCGCAGTTTCAAAGAAAAAATGGGTGAACGATTTATTAAGTTACTCGCTTAATGTAATTGGTGGCAGCTCAACCAACTGGAAAATTCAGCACAACTATAAGCACCACACCTATACAAATGTTGAAGGCCACGATGATGATATTGCCCCGGCAAAAATCTTGAGATTTTCGCCTCACGCAGATTTTAAGCCTATTCACAAATACCAACATTGGTATGCTTGGTTTTTTTATGGCTTAATGACCTTTAGCTGGATAATGTTTAAAGATTACAAGGAAATTGTAAAATACCACAAGGATGGCTTACTTGATAAGCACAAAACATCATTTGCAAAAGAAATGTCAATCATTATTATCACTAAAATTATATACATAACCTACATGCTTATTTTACCAATAGTATTTACAAGTATGCCAATATGGTTTGTATTATTTGGATTTTTCACTATGCATTTTGTAGCCGGTTTTATTTTGGCAATTATTTTTCAACCAGCTCACGTACTTGAAGAAAACGATTTTATTGATGTAGATAAAAATCAAACTGTTATTGAAGATTCATGGTTTTCTCACCAATTAAAAACCACTGCTGATTTTGCACAAAACAACAGATTGTTTTCATGGTTTGTTGGCGGATTAAATTTTCAGGTAGAACACCACTTGTTTCCTTCAATTGCCCACGTGCACTACCACAAAATTGCTCCAATTGTAAAAGAAACGGCTCAGGAATTTGGAATACCCTACCACAGCTATAAAACATTTACTGGCGCAGTAATTGGCCATTTTAAAATGCTACGAGCATTAGGAAACCCTAATATTGGTCAAAAATATAAGTAGATATTTAAACCAAAATCATAAAATAGAAAAGGCGCCTAAAGGCGCCTTTTCTATTTTATTAATAACGTAAAATTAACTTACAACAGTTATAAACTAACCTTTTGGGTATAAACCTTATTGTTTAAATAGGCCTGTACTACATAAACACCCTTATTTAATGCAACACTTGCCTGAGCCACATTTGCGCTGTTGTACAGCACTTTACCACTTAAATCAATTACACTAAGCTTCTCAATAGCTTTGCCATTGTTACTTGTAATAAGTAAATGATTGCTCTCATTAACAATAACTGATGCAACATCTTCAAATTTTGTTTTTGAAATAGAAACGGTTTTTGCCGGAACCACTAATGATGCGGTGTAAATGTAATCGCCTTTTGTGTTGTTGTTATTATTGGCAGCATTTGCAGCGGCATAAAAAGTAACTCCACCAGCACCCGAAGTTGGAGCAGTCCACTCAAAGGTAAACTCACCACTATTATTCGGGTTCTTATGCTGTATGTATGAATTACCATCAGAATTAAAAATCTCGGTTTCATCGCCTGCCATAAAAGTACCAGCCGGCTGATCCATATCGTCAAGTGCAATGGCCTGAAAACCAAACTTACTGCGCCCAGCATGATCCATATTTACAGTAATAGTATAAGTTTCGCCTCTGTCGTACGATTCAACACCAGTAATCTCAAGCGTTCCAGGGCCTGTATTTACCGTGCCAGAGTGGCATTGTGTACAATCATTGCCACCTTCTAACGGAGACCCAGAAACTGCCGACTGCGGACCATTACCATTTGATAAAAGAACTGTGCTTAGCGCTAAAATTCCAAATCCAGTAAAAAGTGCGTAACGTTTTGATTTCATTTTTGATATTTATAAGTTTTAGAAAAACAACTTTAATAAACACTTGTAGATAAAAAGGTTTAACCAAATAGAATTAAACAACATTAATACTAATCAATTGCCCTTTTGAATGTAAGCTCAGCCGGATCCCCATCGCGCACATCTTTTACCACAAAAGAATCACCCGTAAGACTAATCAACTCTGAATCAATGCCCACAAGCCGTTTTATCATATTTTCAGTGCTGCTTACCCTAATAGTTCCACTAATTAAATTCTCACCGCTTTTTAAAGTAATCATTTCATAGTTCAATTTTCTTCTGCTAGGTTTAACAATATACACCACAGGCTTACTTACTGAGTAGTTTACAACTTTACCCGTTATTAGCTCCTTTACCTTAACTAATTCCCATGTTCCAATTAGGCTATCACAACTCGCCTTTATTGAGTCAACTTTTGTTTTTTGAGCAACCGCATTGCTTGCTAAGGCTATAAAAAGCACTAGAATTATATTTTTCATACTCTTGATTTATTTTGTTTTAATAGTACACACTGTTATTTTAAGCTAAATGTTTTCTGAATTACTTCGCCATCAACTGTGATTTCCCAAACCAAGCTTGCTGACTCAAGTGTAATTATATTAGCCGTAAAACTGGTATCAGGTTGTGTAATGGTGAGCGTATTATTTGTTTCGTCTAATTCAAACACTCCCCTACTCACATCGGGCTCTGGGTCGTTTACACATGTTGTAGGCCCAGCATCAATTGAATAATTATCGTATTTGTCAAATATATAAACGTTATCTAACTCACAAGGCTGGTAGCTCGCCGTTATATCAACTTGATTGTACAGCTCTTTGGTGAGCACCCAGTACTTAGAATCGCCACCATGTAGCGCCAACTCTTTGGCAGTATAAGTTGGTTGTGGCGATTCATCTTCGCTGTCTGATCCGCAGGCCGCCATAAACAATACAAAACTTAAGGCAATACTAAATTTAAATAGTTTCATTTTAAGGAGATTTTATTTATCACAAACATAATTGTAGATTTTAACGAATTGTAACCCATTTATTTGATTAATTTCAAGTTTTAGAACACTTTGGCGAGTATTGAGCACAATTAACCCATAAAAAATAGCATCAAATTGTTTTCTTTCAGATATTCGAACCTTCAAACAGACATACAATGAGAATCGGCATTTCAAGTGCAGTACTACTAATTGCTTCAATTGCATTTTTCGCTTTTACAGCTAAACCTACTTTACCTCCACAAGAAGAAAAAGATGAGTGCCCTTGTGAAGTTGAAGATTCACTTACACAAAAAGAATTATTGTGTATGAATAGCGCTGCAAAAATTTACTCATGCTTAAATGGTATTGACGTAAAACCAGAAGAAGTTTTTTCATGTGAGTGGTATTTATACACCGGAGAAGAAACCATTTTAAGAAGATATGATAAGGATGAAATGCCTTTAGTGATTAAAAACAACATCTTAAAGGCAAAAGTGCTTTGGATACGAGGCATTAGATTGCAAGACGAAGCGGGTGTACCAACTGAAGTTTATTTAAGAAAAAGAGCAAAAATTAGATTTAAATCTTATAAACAAGAGCCTAATTAATATATCAAGCTTGCTCAAATTGCGCCCAAACAGGGCCGTAATATTTTTTTCCATTTAGTTTTTTGCATGAGATTGATTGTAAGTGCAACAGCTTTGTAGTGACTTATTATCACCATCTCTTTGCCTGATAAACCTTAGGCATTAAGCCATAGTAGTTCTTTTTCTTGTTCGATTTATATCAGTTCTAAAAAAACATAACTTGGCTTTTACGGCCAAAAATTGAGGCTTTACCTGATAATAACCATCAGCAAAAAACCCATATATACCCTTCTAAACCAGTTCATAAACCGATTGTTGATTTTTGGCCCTTGGGGTTTTAACCAACAATTAACCCTTTTAAAACAACTGTAGTAAGTTACAGTTTAAACGCAAAAGGTAAGTATGTGCCCTTGCAACCACTGGTAATTGAGATATAATGTTTGATTTTCATTTTTCAAAAAGTGCATTTCAAACTTTCCACTTTTATCCATTATAAAAGGTGCAATTTGCATGTGCTCTTTAAAATCGATACCTCCACCACCATAGTACTTAAACATGGTTTCTTTAGCCGCCCAAAATGTAATGTAGTAGGCAGATTCTTTTCCTTTCTCAACAAAGTCAAACTCATCAGGTCTGACAAACTTTTTTGCAATGCGCTCAACTTTTCTATCGTGGCGTTCAATATCAATACCTGACTTACAATCACCCACAATTACCGCCACCATATCACTACTGTGGCTTATTGAAACTTCAAAATCGTAGTTTATAATTATAGGCTTTCCAAAACTATCCCATTCCATTAAAATCTGCCCAGCGGGGTTAATAATCTTACGAATTAATAGCCTACTGGCTAACCATTGCAGCCTGCGCCCTGATGCCTTTATACCGTTTAAAAACTGTTTTTCTTCATCATCTAACCAAAGCTCATTATGAAAAAAACCCTCTTGCTCTTCAATTTTCCAAACTCCTAAAAAATTGGCGGGCTTAAGCTCGCGTATCTCAACTAATGCCAAATAAATTTGTTTTAATACTGCAAATTGAGAAAATACCCTGATAACTTGAAATTTAAAATAGAATTACAACATTCACTATCTGCACATAAAGACTGTATTTATACTTGTGACACTATTAATACAAATGAATTTTATACTGGCGGTGGAGATGGGCTTTTGCTAAAATGGGACCTATCAAATACTAAAGAAGCCTACTCACTTGCAAAGGTTGACAGCAGTATTTACATGATTAAACAGCAAAACCAACAAGTAATAATAGGCACTAACTCAGGCGAAATTTACTCTATAAACACCAGCTCAAAAAAAGTAACAGCGAGTACAAAAACACCTAAAGGAGTGTTTACTGGAATAATTAATGATGATTTAATATTATTGGGCTTGGCTGATGGAGTAATAGCATGGCTAAACCTAAATTCATTTAAATTAATAACACTTAAAAAAATATCTGAAGGCCATATTCGTACCCTTATGCGTTTATCAGAAAATGAGTTTGCCGCAGGGACATCAGCCAACGAAATCATTCTTTTTAATAGCGATTTAAATGTTTTTAATAAAATTGACTCGGCTCATTCTGACTCCGTTTTCTCCATATTTAAACTCAATAGCAATCAATTTTTAAGTGCTGGTAAGGATGCTCACTTTAAATGCTGGAACCTTCATAATCTTAAAATAAATAATGAAGTGCCTGCTCATCTTTTTGCAATTAACAGCATGGCTTATAATCATCACACCAAAAGCATAGCTACTGCCAGCAGAGATAAATCCATTAAAATTTGGGATCCACAAACGCTTTTGCTTCAAAAAGTAATTGACCGCAGTAAAATCGCTCAAGCTTCAACCCATTCAGTTAATAAAATTCAATGGCTCAGCTCAAACCAATTACTAAGTGTTGGCGATGATAAAATTATCCGTGTTTATTTGATTGAGCCTACTGAATAAATTTGGCAAGTGGGCTATTTACAAGCATACTTTTTGCCATTGGGTTATCAGCTATTTCCATAACCTGCACCGTTAAAATTGCTAAGCAAACTAGCTTATCCTGCTCATTTGTAATACGTATTGACCATACTTGGGTGCGTTTACCTAAATGCTCTGCCATTGCAGTTGCAAATACAAAACCACTCGCGGCGCTTCTAACATGATTGCACTTAATCTCTTGACCAACTGTATAAAACCTGTTTCTATCAACACTTAAATATGATGCCAGGCTGCCCACTGTTTCTGCCAATGCAGCTGATGCACCACCATTTAAAATTCCAATAGGTTGTATGGTTCTATGGTCAACAGGCATTTTGGCCATAAGTTTATTCTGCTCTATGGCTACAAACTCAATCCCTAAGGCTTCTGACATATTTCCTTTATTACCTTGGTTTAATTGTGCCACCGAAAAACTTGTATCAATCATATTTTATTTTGAACAAAGATATTAGCACCGTTTATTACCAGTTTACAAATTACCTTTTCGATTATTTTAAAAATACGATTTTCGTTTTTGAATGAAGGTAAAACAACAACCGCTCGCCGAAAGGTTACGGCCCAAAACACTCAACGAGTACCTTGGTCAGAACCACTTAGTTGGCAATAATGGGATTATTACAGCCTTATTAAAATCAGGCAGCCTTCCTTCTATAATTCTGTGGGGGCCACCAGGTGTAGGAAAAACCACGTTAGCACAGCTTATTGCCAAACAAGTTGATTTGCATTTTTTTGCATTAAGTGCCATACAAGCAGGGGTTAAAGATGTTAAACAAGTAATTGAAACAGCCAAAAAACTTGGCAAAGCCATTTTGTTTATTGATGAAATCCATAGGTTTAATAAATCTCAACAAGATGCCCTTTTGGGCGCTGTTGAAAATGGCGTAATAACACTAATAGGAGCTACTACTGAAAACCCATCTTTTGAGGTAATATCGGCCCTATTAAGCAGAAGCCAGGTATTTGTATTAAATGAGTTTACTAAACAAGATTTAAAGCAGCTTTTAAATAATGCTCTAGCAAACGATGAGTTTTTATCAAAACGAAATATTGAAATTAAAGAGAGCGACGCACTCATAAGGTTTTCTGGTGGCGATGCCAGAAAGCTTTTAAACTACCTTGAATTGGTGGTAGAACAAATTGCAGACGATCCGTGCATTATAACCAACCAACTAGTTGAAAAATCTTCAAGTAAAGTTTTACCTAAATATGATAAAAATGGAGAAAACCACTACGATGTAATTTCGGCTTTTATTAAATCTGTTAGGGGCAGCGACCCAAATGGTGCCATTTATTATTTGGCACGTATGCTCAATGCTGGTGAGGACATAAAGTTTATTGCGCGTAGGCTTATTATTTTAGCATCTGAAGATATAGGCAATGCTAACCCTACGGCGCTGGTAATTGCCAATAATTGTTTTCAGGCAGTATCAAATATTGGTATGCCTGAAGCCAGAATTGTACTATCGCAAGCTACAATTTACCTTGCTACTTCTCAAAAATCAAACGCCAGCTATTTAGCCATAGATAAAGCGCTTTCATTGGTTAAAAAAACAGGAGACCTGCCCATACCTCTTCATTTGCGAAATGCACCCACCAAATTAATGAAAGAGCTAGACTATGGTAAAGGCTACAAGTATCCTCATGACTTTGATTTTGCTTTTGCGCATCAAGAATACTTACCTAATCAAATAAAAGACACTACTTTTTATTCACCTGCTACTAATGATAGGGAGTTGTCATTTAAAAAATGGCTTTCGAAATTATGGAAAGGAAAATATGGCTATTAAGCTGTTTATGTACTCTTTACAGCTTACAAATCAACTCTGCAAAAGCACAAGGTTTTGTATTTGACACTTGCAATTACCAATTCGAAGAAGCGTTTGATTCAAAAGATAATGAATACTTTATATACAACCTAAACACCGATTCTGTACTTGATATTCCGCCCTATTCTACGGTCTCGCGTTTTAAGTTTATTGGTCAATTGCACCATAATTGGTATGTCAACCACAATTCAGGAAGCTATAAACACATTGCGAAAATTGTTAAGGACCTTGATGTAGGTAGAAATGTGCATTTCATCAATAATGGTGAATCAATTGTGCTTTGTTCGCCTGAATCAAACTTGCTGGCGGTTTACTCTATTGCAACTAAAAGTGTAATTACTAAAACGGTAAGTGGAATGCCTTTTGGTCTCACTTTAAATAAATCTAAAAATGAGATTTATATGTCAGCGCTTCACTCGCGTTGTATTCAGGTGTATTCAATTAATACTTTAGAGCTAATCGATTCAATTGCCATGAATGGTGTTTCTGGAAGGTTTATTAATTTAAATCAAGAAAACTCACTATTTGTAGGTGTTAGGTCTTCTAAATCAATCTCTAAAGTTGATTTAGAAAATCTGCGTGAGATTAGTTTCCAAAAAACAATGAATTTACCCGGACCAATTTTTTCGAAACTTAATAATTTGTATTACTACCAGAGTAATGATTTAGTTTTAGGCAAATACGATTGCCAAAATTTAACATTACTTGAATCACGAAAATTAACTGTAAACCCAGCACGAATTAAATTTATCCCAACCCAAAACCAATTTAATATCATGGCTAAAAGATGTGTAAGCATTAATGACACCATATTATTAAGCAAATATTACGCATTAAATAGCCTGGATAGTAGCGGTAGATATACTTGGATTATAAATAGTTATACAAACCCTAAATGGGCTATGGCAGCCAAAAGTGCTTTCGTAAAAAATGGCATTAATTGCTACATATCATGTTTAAATGATGGTCATTATAGACTCTGTGCAGGTTTATATAAAAATCAAGAAGATGCAGTAATTGACAAGCAGCGTCTCCCCGATCTATTTAACAACGCTTGGTTAATGACCATTCATCCTCATAAATTTTAAATTTATGATTTAGCCACCAATAAATTAATTAGAAGTCTTCAGAATGCCCCAGCTCCTCTTTTTCATTCGTTGTGATAATAATTATACAGTTCAACCAATAACTATTAATGTTATATCCTTTCCCTTTAATAAGGATTATAAATTAAAAACACTATCAGCCATCATCCCGCCAATAAAATTTGCTCTAAGGCTAAAATTTATGTTCAACAACCATTTTTCACATCACACTGCAATGTGATATTAGTACCCACAGCAGTCAATTCTTTGTGAAAAATTCTACCGTAAAGGTGTAAGACAGGTATACTTTTATAGCCTTTGTATTAGGTTTTCTAGTGCACAATTCAAGTTCATTTATAGCCCATTGTTTAATGCTAAAAAGCGGCCTATAATAATATCAATTGCCTAAGCATACTTTTTAACCATTTCGAAATAATTTTAATACAATAAAAAAGGGAGCCAATTGGCTCCCTTTTTTATTGTATTAACTAGTTATAATCTATCTAATCAAGGTTACAGTACCTGTAAACTCGTAGTCTCTGCCGTCTTCA
>JBMYOR010000051.1:0-10985 GCA_049599535.1 Bacteroidia bacterium
GAAAAAGCCATTTTGCAATGCGAGTTTTGGCTGCAAAGGGTCGGAGAAAAGCTTGCCAGAAAACACCTAAGCCAATGAGAAAAGTATTCATAATATTCATTTCAATTATAGCTATCAGTTTTAAGGCTGATCAACCTTTGTGCACCGTGGTTAATGGAGTTGCAAACCGACATCCTGAAGCTACTTTTGGTTTCTACGCCTACGATATTGATGCTGACAAAGGCATTTGTGCTTATAATTCTGACAAAAACCTAGCCCCCGCTTCAACACTCAAGTTGCTCACTACATTAACTGCTTTAGAAGTTTTTGGCGCTGAAACCACCCCTTTTCATACCCAATTTCAATACAATGGAAAAATTGAAAACGGCACTTTAAAAGGTGATGTAATTGTGTCGGCCACCGGCGATTTTACCATGGGCTCAAGGCATTTTGACAGACCCGAACCCTTTAAAACGGTAGCCAATAAAATGATAGAAAAAGGCATTGCAAAAATTGATGGAAAAATCATTTTAGACTTGAATGGCTTTGAGCAAGAACGCATTCCCGCCAATTGGAGCTTTGATGATTTAGGTAATTACTACGGGGCATCTTTGGCACCTTTTAACTGGAGCGACAACACTACCTATATCACTTTTAAATCAGGGGCTATTGGCGAAAAAACTGAGATCATAAACCTTTACCCACAGGTTGCGGAGCTTGAATTTGATAATCAAGTGCTTGGAGCCAACATTAGGTATGATAACGCCTACGTTTACGGAGCGCCCAGACAATACAACAGAACCATTCGCGGTCAAATTCCAGCCAATAGAGCAGAGTTCAAAATCAAAGCATCGGTTCCAGAGCCCGAGCTTTTTGGCATGCAATGTTTTGTAGCCAAACTAAGAGAAACGGGCATTGAAGTGCCTTATGGAGCGGTTTCTATTGTAGATGATTACACCGACCCAATAACTGATGTGCTCATTGAGATTATTTCGCCTACCATGAGCGAGATTATTGCGGTTACCAATATGGAGAGCAACAACCTTTTTGCTGAAGGGCTTTTGAAAGCCATTGCACATCGCTTAACTGGAGAATGGTCAAGAACCAAGGGTGTATTTGCTGTAAAAGACTTTTGGAAAGAGAAAGGTGTTGACCTTGCAAATACCAATCTTTACGATGGCTCGGGGCTCTCAAGATTCAATGGCATTAGCCCAAAGCAGCTGGTTGAGCTTTTGAAGTTTGAAGCTAAATCAGAGAATTTTAAGGGTTTTAGATCTACTTTACCGATTGCAGGAGTTTCAGGTTCATTGAAATCGATATTAAAAGGCACCAAAGCAGAAAACAACTTAACCGCCAAAAGCGGGTACATTGAGAAAGTACGGGCTTATGCTGGTTATGTAAGGGCTTCAAATGGGAACTTAGTTGCCTTCTCGGTAGTGGTAAATAATTATCACTGTTCGGCAAGTGAAGCAAGAAAAGAGTTGGAATTAATTATGAGAGCAATCGCAAACTAGCGTACAATAAAACGCTCTACTTTTACCTCAGACCCATTTTTCATTGATACCCAATAAACTCCCTTTGCAGGTTTGTTAATGGTATAGTTTGTGGCTTTGCCGCTTAAGGTGGTATTTTCAATTATCATCCCTTTTGGGTTAAAAACTTTAACTAAAAGGCCGTTAGTTTCAATATCACTAATGCAAAGCACTAGTTTATCACCTTTATCAATTGCAATAAGTTTTGTGTTGCAGGGTTCGCCTTGTTTGGCTATTGTGGGCACCGCCAGTAAAAGTAATAATGCGGTAAGTAGTGTTATAATTCGTTTCATGCGTTTGTGCTATTGCAATGGGAGTTCAAATTGAATGCATAAGCGCTATATAGATGACGAGTTTATAACCAATGGTTGCAAATTGTAAATGAATAGCCCGTTTTAGTTAGTAAAGCAATTACACTAAAACGGGCTTAAGTATTTAAAATTAAACGGGTTAAATAAATTTTAAAGCAAATTGTACTTTGGGTTATTATCAATTTTTAGCAATTGCACACAAGATATTGCCTTGCCGCTTGGTGCATTGCACGTTTATTTAGCTTTAAATACAATTTTTTGATAAAACCAACAACTCACAGCTTTACCATTTCGCAAACCAGGGTTCCATTTAGGAATTTGCTTAGCCACTCGCAAAGCTTCATTATTTAAATTTTCGGTGGCACCTTTCACTACAATCACATCGCTTACATTGCCCTTTTTATCAATTTCAAATTTTAAGTGTATTACCCCACCAATTCCATAACTGTGCTCCCATTCAGGGTATTCAATGTTATCTTTTAAAAACTTAAAATAAGCCTCATTACCACCCGGAAAAGAAGGTAGCTTGGTTAATTCATAACTTGGTGTAGGCTCTTTAACCTTATTAACCCCCGAGTGCGTGAATAGCTCATCAATATCTATGTCGGTAGGGTCAAAATCAATTGCCGAAGTATCAAAAGGCACTTCTTGGGTAGTAGTGGTTATTTTAAATATTGTTGAAGGCTTGGTGTAATTTTCAACCTTTGGCTCAGGCTTTGGGGCCATTGGCTCAGGTTCAGGCTCTTTTGTTGCCGGTGGATCAAACATTATTGTAGGCTCGGCTTCAATGGGCTGCGGTAACGTAAAATTAGGCTTTTCAGCTTTCCATTTAAACGCTGAAAAAACCAATAATAAAGCTACTAATAATCCAATTTCGGTATACAAGCCACTGTGGCGTTCTACCTGTTTGTTTTTGTTTTTTTTGGGTTCCATAAAATTACTTTTAGCTTAAACGTCTGGTAATTCATAAACATATTTCAACTATGTATCGAAACCCACCACTTACATAATCACTGTTTTAGCGGCAGCAGTACATCTTTTGGTTTTACAAATAGTTTACGCGAAAACTCCAAATCAAATTTTTGATAAAACTGGGCTACATTGGCAGGATAGGTGATTTTTGACCTTTTCTTTTTGGCAATTATTAATTTTTGATGCCGCACCATGTTACTTAGCACATAGTAATAAGATGATGAAAATTTTGTCCCACTACAATTACAGCCTTCGCCAGTAACCAAACCACCAAGCAAATAAAACCCCTGTGCCGAATCGAGTACTTGCAAAAAATACGATGCCTTAAAACCAATTTCGGCTTTGGTAAAGTGCACAGCTACCCATTTTTCATAAGCCCCATAACAAAACGATTTAAGCTCATTTGGGCTAAATAAGGTTTTACTTGATTTAAGATATGTTCCTGAAGATGAATCTGGCCGGTAAAAAATTACACGTGTAGGCACCGCAATTTTTAAATAGGCCACATAGCCCTTTATAATTTCTCCATTTTGCCTTTGAATATAACCTGGTTTTGGTGTATTTGCCAATAATGCAAAACTGCTAAAAATCAAAAATATTAAACAAAAGTGCGCCTTAAGTGTCATCATGTTCGCTTACAAATATGATTCAATTTATGCCTTTAAGAATTAATAACACAAAAGAGTGTAAAAGGAATTTTGAAATTATATGTAGGTACATACATTTGTAAAATAATTAAGTCAAAACACAAAACATGAAACTTAGATTTGGATTTTTAATGGCAGGTGCTTTATTCTTTATGGCATCATGCGGCGGTGGAAACACAGAAACAGCCAACAACGAAACTGAAACACATGAAGGACATGATCACGAAGGACATGACCATGAAACAGAAGCAGAAACTGCAACTGCCGACACTTACACAATTGATACTGAAGCATCAAATATTAGATGGGAAGGATCAGCAGTAGGTGTTTATTCTCACTTTGGTGATATTAACATACAAGAAGGTATGTTAGAGCTAACTGGCGAAACTGTAACTGGCGGTTCTTTTGTTGTAGACATGACATCAATTGACCCTAAAGATGAGAACTACGGTGAAGAAAACCCTAAAGAATATTTAGTGGGCCACTTATCTAAAGGTGATTTCTTTTTGGTAGAAGAATACCCAACATCATCATTTGAAATTACTTCAATGACCGAAAACGGAATTGTAGGTAATCTTACTATCCGAGACAAAACCAACGAAGAAACTGTAGAAATCGAAACCATGGAAGTTTTGGAAGATGGAACAGTTAATGCAAAAGGCAAATTAACTTTTGACCGTCAGAAATATGATGTAGCTTGGCAATACGAGCCAGGTAAAGATTTAATTCTTTCTGACGACATTGTATTAGACATTACAATTGTTGCCAACAAATAGAAAAACAATTAAACCTTAATACCTATACCGATTTTAGATTGGTTGAACACCGAAGCCTCTGCAATTTGTAGGGGCTTCTTTATTTCTTTGCAACAATAAATTACACAACAATGAAAATCAAATTCCAAATTCTAATGGCAGGAGCCTTATTCTTTATGGTTTCTTGCGGTAGTGGTAACACTACTGAAACTGCGAATAATGAAACAAGCGCTGAAGCTGAAAACCACGAAGGCCACGACCACGAAGGACATGACCACAATGTTGATGTTGAAGAAACTATTGAAAACTACACTATAAACGCCGATTCCAGTAGCATTAAGTGGACAGTTGACAAAGTATTTTCTGACGGACACTTTGGCTCTATTAACCTTAAAGAAGGTATGCTTGAAATGACAAATGAAGAACTAAGCGGTGGCTCTTTTACCGTTGACATGACCAATATTATGGTTGAAGACATAGAAGAAGGATCAAAAAGAGACAAGCTTGAGGCACATCTTACAGGTACCCAAGAAAAAGGTGCTGAAGATTTTTTTAACTCAACAGTTTACCCAACTTCTAGCCTGAGCATTACTACAGTTGAAAAAACTGAAGGTGGATACAATGTAACCGCTGACCTTACTATAAAAGACAAAACATTGCCGGTAATATTCCCTGCAACAATTACCGAAACAGAAGAAGGTATTACCGCTAATGGTACAATTGAAGTAAATAGAATTGACTATGGAATTACCTATCACTCACAAGGCTTGGCTCAAAAAGTGGCTGACGAATACTTGATTAAAGATATTTTCACACTTGAAGTTGAGCTAGTAGCAAGCAAGTAACTACCCCCAAAAATATTTTAATTGAAAGCCCTTATCCTATGGTAGGGGCTTTTCTCATTTAAAGGCATTTTTTAAAGCACAATAAGCGGGCTTAGGCTGATAGTTTGAATCAAATAATAATGGATAATCTTCTCTACCAAAGTAGCTTGGAATCCAACTATCTAGATCTGAAACGCCCCAAGTGGTAAATGCATATTGATTTTTTTTAGGTAGAGCCATATAAATATCGGCAAGCTGAACATACTTTTCAGTTTGTCTACTCAAAAGTCTTTCATTTAGGTTTACATCTCCTCCAAGTGGGTTTAATGATACATCAATCTCTGAAAAATGAACTAAAAAGCCATTATCTACAATTGTGTTAGCAGCCTTTTCAATTTTGTTTCTTGAAGGATAATTTATTGAGATGTGCAATTGCATTCCAATTCCGTGAACAGGAACACCATCATCTTTCAGTTTTATCAAATGTTCAATTATGGCTTTACACTTTTTTGGCTTTGCCGCAATGTTGTAATCGTTGTAAAACAATAAGGCTTCAGAATTTGCTTCGTAGGCAAATTCAAAAGCTAGTTTAATATATCCTTCGCCAATATTCTTATACCAAATGGTTTCTCTAAAACTTCCATCATCTTCAAAAGCTTCATTCACAACATCCCAGGCTTTAACTTCATCACCAAAATGGCTAACCACGGTTTTTATGTGATTTTCTAATACAGCAATCCATTCTTCTTTTGATCCACTAAACTCATTCATCCAAAAAGGTATCTGATTGTGCCAAACCAAGCAATGCCCGTGAATTTCCTTTTGGTTCTCTTTGGCAAAAGCTACCAACTCATCAGCCTGGGCAAAATCGAAAGTCTCCTGAACTGGCTGAAGCGCGTCAGGTTTAAAAGCATTTCCTGGTGTTATTTGATTAAATTGATTTTGAACTACATTGGTATACGACACATTAAATTGTAGCTCTAATGGACTTACCGCAGTACCTACATTGAAGCTCACATTTTCGAAAAGACCAGTTTCTGTTTCACAGTCTGTATCATATTCTTGAGTGCAGGCTGTTAGGTATACCAAGCTTATGATCAAAGTTCTAATTGGCATTGCTTGAACTATTAATCTTAAATCATGAAATGTCATTTCGAAACATTTAGATTTTCGCAAAATCTAATAAAAATTGAGCTAACGCACAGATTAGACCTAACACTTCTCTAATGGCAAAATAGGTTTAAAAATGGCACATTTAGTGGTTATTTAACTCTAAAAGAAGTGTCAGATCTTATTCGCTTTCAATTCGAATAATTTGAGAAATCCCTTCTGGAACAAAAACCTTGTCTTTAATAGATGTCTCACCTACTGAACATGACAAAATAATTACATCCGCTCAGGTAAAGTAATTCCAAGTAGAGAAGTAGCGAATTCTAGTGTTTGCTCAATTTGATGGATTAATACCAAACGGAAATTTCTTTTAGCTTCATCATCTTCTCTAATCACGTGGCTTTCGGCATAAAAACTACTGAAGGTTTTAGCCAAATCGTAGCAATAATTAGCCACTACAGCTGGGCTATAATTTGCTTCGGCATCGGCCAATACATCGTTAAAGCTATACAACATCATACACAACTCTCGTTCGTGACTTGTAATTATGGCAGGCGTTTTTTCTATGGCAATTTCAGATAAGCTCTTTCCAATCTTTCGCTCTACACTTTTAATACGCGTAAAGTTGTATTGAATAAAAGGGCCCGTGTTTCCTTGAAAATCAATAGATTCTTCAGGGTTAAAAACCATTCGTCGTTTTGGATCAACTTTTAGCAAAAAGTACTTTAATGCACCTAAACCTAGGTTAGAATAAAGCTGCTCAAGCTCATCATTATTAAGCGAATCGGTTTTTCCCAATTCTTCAGTTTGCTTTTTGGCCACATCGCGCATTTCAGCTACTATATCATCGGCATCTACCACAGTACCTTCTCGCGTTTTCATCCTGCCGGTAGGTAAATCAATCATACCGTAACTCAAATGGTAAATCCCATCGGCATAAGGTCTTCCTAGTTTTTGCATTATTAGCTTAAGTACCTTAAAGTGGTACTCTTGCTCATCGCCTACAACGTAAAGCGATCGGTTTACATTATAATCATTATACTTTAGCTCTGCCGTGCCTATATCTTGGGTCATGTAAACCGAAGTACCGTCGCTACGTAATACTAATTTTTCATCGAGCCCATCAGCGCTTAAATCACACCAAACCGAACCATCATCTTTTTTATAAAAAACACCTTTTTCAACACCTTCATTAATTATATCTTTTCCTAAAAGATACGTATTGCTTTCATAATAAAACTGATCAAAACTAACTCCTAAATTTTTATATGTCTTATTATGTCCATCGTATACCCAACCATTCATGGTTTTCCAAAGCTCAAGTACTTCTTTATCTCCCGATTCCCATTTTCTGAGCATTTCTTGAGCATCTTTTAATAGGCCTGCTTCGCGTTTAGCGGTGTCTTTATCAATACCCTGTGCCATTAGCTCTGTAATTTCGGCCTGGTACTCTTTTTCAAAAGCCACATAATATTTTGCTACCAATTTATCACCTTTTTGACCACTACTTTCAGGTGTTTCGCCATTACCCATTTTTTGCCAAGCCAACATGCTTTTGCAAATATGAATTCCCCTATCGTTTACTAAATTAGCTTTGGTAACAGTATGGCCACGGGCCTCAAAAATTTGCGCAACAGAAAAACCCAATAAATTATTTCTAACATGCCCCAGGTGCAAAGGCTTATTGGTATTTGGCGAAGAGTATTCAACCATTATATTATCTGGCTGAGTTACTTTTTCTACCCTTGGCTTGCTTCCACTTTGCAATGCGCCAATTTCATTCACCCAAAACTCATTTGTTAGTTTTAGGTTCAAGAAACCTTTCACTACATTATATGATTCAACTTCGGGAATTGCATCTTTAAGTTCGGCTCCAATTTCATCAGCAATGGCTTCTGGTTTTTTGCGAGCTGCCTTTGTAAATGGAAAAACTACTATTGTATAATCGCCGGTAAAATCCTTTTTAGTTTTTTGCACTGGTACAGATGTACCTTCATCAACTCCAAAAAGTTTTACAGCGGCTTTAATTGCTTCTTGTTCTATTATATTTTTAATATTCATTTTTTATTGGTTTCATTTTTACAATCAAAAGTTTGGTCATTCTCAACATGATTCAGAATCTGTTGTAAGCATTTTGCAACAAAAAAAGATTCCGCATTAGGTACGGAATGCCGTTTTTACTTATTGATTGCGGAATTTCAATTTATTTAAAAGGCGAATCAGGTTCTTTTTTAACAAAATTGTAGGTCATCTTATCCATAAACGAATTAAACAACTTATTGAGCAAAACGGTAGCCTTGCCCATTGGGGTAAGTATTAAAACTTTTTTTCTCTTTTTTATGGCCTTAATCATGTGCAGCGCCACTTCTTGGGCAGTCATTAACTTACCTTCATTTAACGGAGACTCCCCTTGTTGGCTGCCATCGGCAGTAAGTGCCGTGTTTCTAATATTACTTTCGGTATAGCCCGGGCACAGGGTAAGCACATGCAAACCTGTATTCATATTTTCAGTTCTAAGTGCTTCTAAAAAGCCATTCATTGCAAATTTTGATGCCGAATAACCCGTACGCGCTGGCAACCCTCTAAACCCAGCAATGCTCGAAACTCCCACAACGCTTCCTTTTGCCTTTATCAAATATTTAATCGCGTATTTGGTACAATACACCATGCCCCAAAAATTTATGTCCATCGATTGGCGTAAAATATTCAGGTCTAATTCGGCAAATACAGCACGCATTGATATTCCCGCATTGTTTACCAAAATATCTATCCTTTTAAAAGCACCAATGGTTTCATCAATAAGATTTTCACAATCTTTTTCAATGCTCACATCACACTTTACGGCAATTGCTTTTACACCAAGGTTTTCGCACTCTTGTTTGGTTTGGTTTAGTTTATCAATATTGCGGGCGGCAATTGCAATATTGTAGCCTTTGCGAGCCAGCTCAATGGCGCAAGCTTTACCAATACCTGACGATGCACCTGTAACTACGGCAACCTTCATACTTCATCAATTGGGGTGCCAACAGGCTCGGTTTGGCTAAAATCAGTACTCATACCGTCAAGGGTATAATCTATGGCGTCTTCAAGATAAACTCGGGTTACAAAATCCGCGTGTTTCCAGTTGTCATCAATTGCGCCTCTGTAAACGAGTTTTCTGGTGCGGTCAAAAAGAAATGCCTCTGGCAGTGCTTTGGCGCCAAATTGTTTAGCCACGGTAGCGCCCTTATCTACCAAGCGCTTAAAGCCTGGGTTAGGCAACAAAATGAGTTCTTCAAACTGCGATTCGATCTTAAATTCAGAATTGGGTGATCCTTCCACCAAAATCAACCCTAAATCATCGTTTTCGAACTTAACGGCTAGTTTCTCAATCCTTTTTGCATAGGCTTGGCACACCGCACAGTTTGATGAATAAAAAATTATTGCAAGTGCAAAAGAGCGGTACATGTCTTTAGTTGACACGTTTTGGCCTTTAATATCACTTAATTCAAAGTCTAATAGTTTTTCACCTATGTTCATGATTCAACAAAATATAGAATTTTGCAAAGTTGTTAAAATATAAGTAATGAAGGTATTTGAAGTTGATGATATGCAGAAAAAAGCGCTTTTTCATAAAGTGCTTAGAACTATTTATGCCAACGCCCCGCATTACATATACCCGCTTGAAGTTGACATAGAGCTTGTTTTTGACCCTAGTAAAAACTCAAGCTTTACCAACGGAGCCGCCAAAAGGTGGGTGTTAATGAATAACCAAGACAAGCCTATAGGCCGAATTGCTGCTTTTTACAATTTAAATCAACAAACAAAAAGTAATCACAAAATTGGCGGAGTAGGTTTTTTTGAATGTATAGATGATGAAAAAGCGGCATTTTTACTTTTTGATACCGCTAAAAACTGGTTAAAGCAAAACGGCATTATGGCCTTTGATGGTCCAATTAATTTTGGCGAACGCGATAAATTTTGGGGACTTTTAGTTGATGGATTTACAGAGCCTACTTATTTAGAAAATTACAACCCACCCTACTATTTGCACTTTTTTAAAAACTATGGCTTTAAATTATACTTTGAGCAATTTACCTATAGAATTAACCGCGAAAGCTTTGATGCCAAACGATTTACCAAAGTAGCCAAATGGATTAGCCGAAAGCCTGGGTTTAGATTTGAGCATTTTAAAATGGCTGAAGTTGATAGATATGCAAATGACTTTGCTACGGTTTACAATAGCGCTTGGCAAAATTTCGAAAACTTTAAGCCCATCTCTAAAGGTCAAATATTAAGCACGTTAAAAGCTATGCGCAATATTTTAATTGAAGATTTTATTTGGTTTGGCTACGTAAACAATCAGCCCGCAGGAATTATGGTAATGATTCCGGACATAAACCAATTGCTGACCTCAATTGATGGAAAACTTACGCTAACCAACAAGCTTAAACTTGCTTATTTAAAAAGATTTAAAAAAATGACAAAGGCAAAGGGGCTTGTTTTTGGCGTGGTGCCAAAGTATCAGAAATATGGTGTAGAAACCGTGATGATTTACAAATTTTACAAAGCCGTTTCAAAAACTTGGCAATACAACACCGTAGAGCTAAGCTGGGTGGGTAGTTTTAATAAACGAATGGCTGCATTAATGCAAAATATAAACGCCAAAGTGGCTAAAAAACACAGCACCTATCGGTACGTTATTGATAAAAGCATGCCTTTTGAATCTTACAAAATCAAAGAAATTTAATTTTTTTTGAAAAAATATTTGGCGGAATTACAAAGCCTTTTACATTTGCAGCCCCAAAACGGAGAAAATCTTAAACGATTTGGTAGCTCAGTTGGTAGAGCAAAGGACTGAAAATCCTTGTGTCGG
>JBMYOR010000052.1:0-10896 GCA_049599535.1 Bacteroidia bacterium
AAAGGCAGTACCCTAAAGAGAAGCTTCGTGCATCAGCTTCACCCACTCGCTATAAAATCATCTCGAATGGAAATGAGAGATCTCAAAACGAAATCACGTTTTTTGTTCAAGATTTCTCCTACGTTGAGATGACCATTTGAGCGAATCAATAGCTCGGAGTTTAAACCCCGAGCTATTGATTATTCAACCCTTCTAACTCCGCACTTAAAGATTCCCATTCATTATAAAAACGAGCTATTTTTTCCTTAAGTTTTTCGTAGTTTTTAAAAATCTTTTCTTGATCTGGGTTATTAGTAAAACCTGGCTTGGCCATATTGGCTTCAATATCGCGCTGCATATTCTCGTGCAGTTCTATATCGCCTTCAACCAGCTTTAATTTCTTTTCAATTTTATTAATTTTTTTGCTTTGTTCTTTTCTGCGCAGATAATCTTCTTTGGTATTTGCAGGGGTCTCTTTTTTTGAATCTCCACCTTTTTTAAATGCCAAACTATCTTCAATTGAGTCTGCGGCTTTGCGATCAAGGTATTCATCAATACCCCCTAAGTGTACCTTTACCGTACCGTCAACAAACTCAAAAACCTTGTTAGCCAATCCGCGTAAAAACTCCCGGTCATGACTTACTACCACGTAAGTACCATCAAACTCGAGCAGGGCTTCTTTTAAAATATCCTTACTCTGCATATCAAGGTGATTGGTAGGCTCATCGAGCATCAAAAAGTTATATTTTTCAAGCAGCAGTTTGGCTAATGAAAGTCTAGATTTTTCGCCACCTGAGAGTACCGATACTTTCTTATCGGCTTCTTCTCCGCTAAATAAAAACGCACCTAATAGGTTACGCACTTTAGTTCGCATATCACCTGTAGCCAAATCGTCTATGGTTTCAAAAGCAGTACGGTTTGGATTAAGCGATGCGATATTATCTTGAGCAAAGTAGCCTTTAATTACATTATGACCTTCTTTTAAACCACCTTCAAAATCAAGGCTATCCATTAGTATTTTACTCAGCGTTGATTTACCCATTCCGTTACGGCCAACAAAAGCTATTTTATCGCCACGTTCAATCTCAAAATTAACCTTGCTAAGCACTTGCTTTGGCCCGTAGGCTTTAGCCAAATCATTGCCTTCAAACAATATGGTTCCTGCTCGTGGCGCCGGCGGAAAATAAAAGTTCATCACCACGTTCTCTTCGGTATCAACTTCTATTCGCTCAATTTTCTCAAGTTGCTTAATCTTACTTTGCGCCTGCTTGGCCTTTGTTGCTTTGGCTTTAAATCGCTCAATAAATCGTTCGGCAGCTGCAATCTCTTTGGCTTGGTTTTCGGCAGCTGCAATTAAAGTAGCCATGCGCTCAGCACGTTGTTCTTTATACTGGGTATAAGCTACATTATAGTCATAAAACTTTTTATTTTGAATTTCAACCGTTCGGTTGGTTACTGCATCTAAAAATTCCCTATCGTGAGAAATAAGCAATACCGCGCCATAATAGTTTTTCAAAAACTTCTCTAACCACTGAATACTATCAATATCTAAGTGGTTGGTGGGTTCATCGAGCAGAATTAAATCGGGTTTTTGTAATAAAATTTTGGCCAGTTCAACTCGCATTTGCCAGCCCCCACTAAACTCTGATATTTCTCTGTCAAAATCCTTTTCGCTAAAACCAAGGCCTCTTAAAATATGACCAATGTTTTTTTCTCGTTGATCGCCCCCTAAAAGTGCGAATCTTTCTTCGGCATGGGCCAGCTCATCGCAAAGTTTAAGATAACCCTCGGTTTCATAATCGGTGCGCTCCAGTAATTCAGTATTTATATCATCTATTCTCTTTTCAATTTTTGCTATCTCGGCAAAGGCGGTTTTGGCTTCTTCAAAAATTGATCGGCCTTTTAGCGTACCCAGCTCTTGACGCAAATGCCCAAGCGTAGTACCCGGCTGAATGGCTACATCTCCATCGCCCTTGTGTTCGCCTAAAATCAACTTAAAAAGCGACGATTTACCTGCACCGTTTCTGCCTACCAAACCTATTTTATCCTTTTTGTCAATGAAAAGGCTCACGTTTTCAAAAAGCACTCTTCCGCCAAAAGCAAGAGTAAGTCCACCAATATTGATCATGGGGCAAAAGTATTGGTATTATTCACTTTTCTGATTTGATTGTTGTGCTACTTAATTTTGGACAAAATCAATGCAATGGTGAATTTAGAAAATGAACATATTAAGCTGGGTATAAAAACCAAAGGAGCAGAATTAAGCTCAATTTACCACAAAAAGCAACAGCGCGAGGTACTTTGGCAAGGCCACAAAACCTATTGGACCGGTCAGGCCCCAATACTTTTTCCGATTGTGGGCGAACTTAAAAATGGAAAAACTCAAATTAATGGAACTGAATTTAAAATGACACGCCATGGTTTTATAAAAAAAATGGAAGCTGATGAAATTATAGAGCACCAAACTTCTGCTACTTTTATATTTAAATCTAATACCGAAACTTTAAAGCAATATCCATTTGAATTTACCTTAAAAGTAACTTTTGAAATAGACGCCACTTGCATTACCAATAGTTTTGAAATTGAAAACCACGGACCTAATACTATGCCCTTTAACATTGGGGGGCATCCGGCCTTTGCCTTAGATGAAAATGTAGAAAACTATTGCATTGTGTTTGAAAAAGAAGAGAAATCGAGTAGACATGTGCTTGACCAAAAAGGCCTTTATTCAAAAGAAACCATACCCATGCTAAATGGCAATAAACTGCCACTTACAAAAGATATTTTTAATAATGATGCTCTTGTTTTTAAAGATTTAAAATCGAACCAAGTTAGCATTGAAAACAACCAAGGCGAGCGTTTATTACAAATGGATTTTAAAGGCTGGCCATATTTTGGAATTTGGTCGAAACCTAACGCGCCTTATGTATGCCTTGAACCCTGGATTGGCTGTGCCGATACATTTGACGCCAGTGGTGAATTTACTGACAAAGAAGAATTAATTCATCTCTCACCAAATCAGAGTATATCATTTAATTTTAGTATTATGGCGTAATGCAATCTCTCATTGATTTTTTTCCGAATAGGTGGTTGGCTTATTTAACCATGGCAGTGGTAATGCTTTTAATATCATCAGGCATTGCCACCATTTTGCGATTAGTAATTGGAAAGTTTTTTAGAGCCAATGCTCAAAAACTAAATCTAGATCCTACAGCATTTTACTTTATTAAAAATGCTATAAGTTTTGTAGTGTACTTAATGGCGCTAATTGTATTGTTTTACAATATACCTGAATTAAAGTCAATTGGGGTAGCCCTATTTGCAAGTGCGGGCATTTTTGCTGCTGTAGCGGGCTTTGCTGCACAAGCGGCATTAGCCAATATGGTTAGCGGTATTATGATTGTAATTTTTAAACCCTACCGCGTAAATGATTGGTTAGTAGTGGGCAGCCACTCAGGCGTGGTTGAAGATATAACCCTTAGGCATACCGTAATTAGAGATTTTGAGCATAGAAGATTAATGATTCCTAATTCAATAATATCTAATGAAGTTATTTTAAACTCAAGCATTACCGATCAACGCGTTAGGGCTCATATCGAAATTGGAATTAGTTATGATTCGCCAATTGAAAAAGCCAAAGAAGTGCTACAAACCTTGGCCCTAAACCATGAGCTTCAAATAGACGGCCGCAGTGATGATGACTTTAAAAACGGAGAGCCTGAAGTACCTGTAAAAGTTTTGAGATATGACGATTCTGCTATTATAATTAGAGCATGGGTGTGGGCCGAAACGCCTGAGAATGCCTTTTTTTTAAAATGCGATGTTTTTGAGCAATGCAAAGCTGAATTTGACAAACACAAAATAGAAATACCGTATCCGCACCGAACAATTGTTTATAAAAACAAATCATAATGAAGGTAAAAATTCCAAAGCTGCCAGGATTTCAGATAAAAGACCTTTCGCTAAAGCGCTTATCAAAAAAGGCGGGGCAAATACCCGGCACAGTTGAATATACGGGCGATCATGTTTTACCTTTTTCAGTTAATCGGCTTAGCTATAATGCGGCTCAATTTAGTGAGCAAACTTATAATAAAGTAGATGGCATTTTAGAAAAAAGCAAGGAGCCTATGGTGCATTGGCTCGATATAATTGGCCTTAGCGACACCCACCATATTCAAAGCCTATGCAATAGTTTTGGAATACACTCACTTTTGCAAGAAGATGCCGTAAACGTAGATCAACTGGCCAAAACTGAAGATTTTGAAAATCATTTTTTTATTGCTTTAAAAATGATGGCCATTGATAAAAATGGAGGCGTAGTACAAGAGCATATTAGTATTATACTGGGCAAAAACTACGTGCTTACTTTTCAAGAAAAACCGGGCGATGTTTTTAATGAGCTTAGACTCAGAATTGTAAATGCTATTGGTAAAATACGGCAGCGGGATGCCGACTACCTTTTTACCCAATTGATTGACACCATTGTAGACCAATACTTTGTGGTGTTTGAAGATACAAGGTCAGACATTGAAAAGCTTGAGTTTAAAATGCTAGAAAAACGAAAGCACGATTTTACCGATGAAGTTATTGCCATTAGAAAAGAGATAATTCAATTGCGCAAATGGGTAATGCCCTTGCGCGAAGCCATCACAAAAATTAGAAGATCTGAGAGCAAACTAATTAAAAAAGAATGGAAACACCACCTTGAAGATACATCTGATCAATTAGAGCATGTAATCTCATTTTTTGATCAGTTTAGAGATATGCTCAACTACCTTATGGACCTAAATTTTGCCAACCTTACCAACGAGACAAACGAGGTAGTAAAAACACTAACTGTAATATCGGCAATATTTATTCCCCTAACTTTTTTGGCTGGCTTATACGGTATGAATTTTAAGTACATACCTGAGCTTGAATTAGAAAATGGCTATTTCTATTTATTGGGAGCAATGCTACTTATTTTCATAGCCAGTATTATTGCCATGAAAAAGAGAAATTGGTGGTAGTTTGGCAACTGATTTCACCTTTATGATAACGGTAAGCAGCCTTACTTATGAAAACTCGCTCATACATGCCCAAAACGGTTTGGGGAATTGTGCTTTCATCTATAATTTTATCTGAAATTATCTATGGCATTTTCCATTTCACATTTAATATTGAAGAGTGGTACATAGGATTTGGATTAGCCTTTCTAATACCATTAATTGTAAGCTATTTTGTAGGCGGTTGGATTGTTAGATTAAATGCAGAGTTGACACAAACTAAGGCTGAACTTGAGAATACCAATTCAAAGCTTGCCTTACAGAATGCTAATAACTTAAAAATGTTTACTCTAGTGGCACATGATGTAAGATCGCCACTTGCTTATACATCAGGCACATTAGACCTTTTAAAAGATATAAGCATTGATGCTGAAGAAAAAGCCATCATAAAAAAACTACAAACTCAATTTGAAACAACCCTATTAACCGTTGATCAATTGCTGCTTTGGGCAAAAGCCAATTTTAACCAAATTGAACTCAACCAGAAAACACACGAACTACAAAAATTAATTGATCTTGAACTAAAAGCTAAGAAAGCTGAAATAAATAACAAGAATATTGAACTGATTCTAAATTATAATACTCCGATAAAAATTAGTGTCGACCAAAATTCATTCTCAATTATTTTTAGAAACATTATTTCAAACGCCATTAAATTCAGTGCTGAGTATCAGAAAATTGAAATAGAAACGTATAAACAACAAGATAGTGCTATGCTAACCATTAAAGATTATGGCAAAGGCATGAGTACCAAAAAAGCTGAAACATTATTTACAAACCACAATATTGAATCAGAATTTGGCACCAATAATGAAGTTGGTTTTGGCTTAGGACTTAAATTAGTAAAATCACACATCGACTTAAACAAAGCCAATATTTCTGTAAAATCAGCTCCTAACAATGGCAGCATTTTTACTATTGCTTTTCAATTGGCAAATTAGCCCAACTATTAACCAAAAGATTAATTATTAAATAGAGGTATCGGGAATAATGCCACAAGACATTTCGATGGAATCCCGTACAAGTACGTAACACGATGAATTCCATCGTCTCTGATCATTAACGAGCGATTTCAATCGCTCGCACTAAGAATGAAATAAGCTAAAAACACATCTTTTAACTTTATGGTACAACGCCTGATACCCCTATTATTAAAAAAGGAACAATCGGTTGTTACTCCACAAAATATTAAACTGCACCGATTTAATTAGGTGAGCAGGTTAATTTTCAATTTGTGTTTAATGCAAGCAGTTGATTTTGCCCACTTGTGATTAGAAACTACGGGCTTTAATTCATTAAATTGAAATGCAGCAACATTTTCTGTACTTCGATTAAAAAATATCTGTAATAAATATTTGTACATAAGCAATACCTAAAGCAGTACAGGCCAAAAGCTCATCTTCGGTAGCTTCTCGGGCAGTAACCATTACCCCAGTATCGTCCATTTTATATTTATCGGGCAGGTTTACCGCTATGTAAGTATTGTTTTCGCTTTCTGGTAAATCGGCTGGTTTTTCGTTAAACTTAACCAACCAACCGCAATCTAAACCTTCGCTTACTACGGTGGCGTTGGGCTGTACCGGATAATCAGGTTCGCATGCCTGAAAAGTAATGGCAAACAAGCTTATTATAAAAATGGCTACTGTTTTTGACATATTAAATTGTATTTGTAGGTTGCAAAATAGCGAAAAGCCTATTTGGCTTCTCAATTATTCATAAATATACTCCTGTAATTACATGTTAAAAAAACAAAGTTTCTAAATTGCCGCTGTGTTGCAAAAAAGTAAATACGCCTTTACCCTAACCCTAGTAGCCCTAAGTGTTTGTGCCTTAATTGTAGTGCAAGTGCTTTGGATGCGAGACGCACTAATTCTTAAAAACAGTCAGTTTGATCATAATGCACAAACTGCCCTAACCGCCTTATCAACCGATTTTAACGATGATATTTTTTGCTCAGAACTTTTTACCAACGTAAAATTTAATGCTGGTGAAGGCTTGCAGTTTGTACAAAAAGAATGGGACTATAACCAAAATGGTGAAAGAGCTTGGCTAACCGACAGCAGCGAGCTGCTCAACTTTTTTTTTATTGAAGACAAAGGCAAACTAAGCAGCTACAAAGACCTTAAATTTAATTACCCCGCTACGGTTTCGGTACTGCTAAAAATAAACACGGGTTTTGATACCAGTAAAACAAAGGTGTTTGAAGCCAACGATTATATGGATGCAGAATTGGGCGATATGCCTAATCCCAAAAATTTTAAGCAATTTGTAGGCGCCCATCAAGACCCCACTCTTTTGTTTACCAACGCTTATATAGACTCTACATTAGATTATTACTTATGGAAAAATAATATAACTCTGCCTTTTGAATATGCCGTTTATGACACTTTGGGCAACATGGTTTATGCCCAAAACGAATCAATGGCCAAAGCCGATTTTTTTGATTTTAAATTGCAAACCACCCTTCTCGAAAACAATTACTTTTTCGATCCCTTTATACTTAGAGTCTCGTTTCCTGATAGAGATTCATTTTTGCTCAAGGAGAGCATATTATTCCTAATAGTTTCGCTCATAATTGTAATTGCACTAATTGCATCGTTTTACGTATTTGTTAGATTTTTAATGCGGCAAGTAGAACTCAATCAAATGAAAAGCAATTTTGTAAACAATATGACCCACGAGTTTAAAACACCCACGGCTAATATTTCTTTAGCTACCGAAAATATTGAGATGATGCGTGCCGCTGCCGACCCAAAACTTAAAAAGTACCTACGAATTATAAGCGAAGAAAACCGCCGAATGATTACCAATGTAGAACGCATACTTGAAGTAGCCAAATACAGCGACTCAAAAGATGCCAAACTACAAATCGAAGAGTTTGATGTAAACATGGTGCTTAAAGAAATTAACGAACGTTTTCCGCTTAGGGTAAAAAAAGTAAATGGCAATTTTGATATAAAACTCAGCGCACAAAACACACTTATTAATGGAGACCGACATCATATAAAAAACTGCATTAGTAATGTGCTTGATAATGCTTTAAAATATTGTAAAGAAAAGCCCATTATTGAATTGACTACTACCGATAAAACTGGCTTTTTAGAAATAGCCGTAACTGATAAAGGTATTGGAATTGATAAAAAGGACTTGGAGAGAATTTTTGATGCATTTTACCGTAAAGATACCGGCAATGTGCACAATGTAAAAGGCTTTGGTATAGGCCTTAGCTATGTAAAAAGGGTAATGGACCTGCACCACGGAAAAATTGAAGTGAATAGCAAAATAGATATTGGTACAACATTTACCCTATTGCTACCCGTTAATGATTTAGACACTAAATAAAAACACCATGAATATATTACTAGTAGAAGACGATTTTAACATGGGCGAATTGGTTAAAGACGCCCTTGAAGAAAACAATTTTGATGTAACCCTTGCTCGCGATGGTAAAGAAGGCCTTAGCGCATTTATTAAAGGCAGTTTTAACATTGTAATTTTAGATGTAATGATGCCCAACATGGATGGTTTTACCCTAGCTGAACGGCTTAAAAAACTTAATCCTGATGTGCCCTTTATGTTTATTACAGCCAAAACCGAAACTGAAGACAGGCTAAAAGGTTTTGAACTAGGTGCCGATGATTACCTCACAAAGCCCTTTAGTGTAAAAGAACTGGTAATGCGTATTAATGTAATTGCGCGCAGAATACATGGCAGCATGGTAGCCGATTCGGATAATAGCTTTTTTGAGCTTGGCGGCTTAAAATTTGACTATGCCAAACGCGAGCTTGGCCCTGCTGATAATATGGAGCGTATTAGCTCAAAAGAAGCGGAATTGCTAAAGCTATTTTGCGTAAACCCAAATAAGGTGGTGCGCCGAGACTTTCTACTCAGAAATGTTTGGGGCGATGATGATTACTTCTCATCAAAAAGCATGGATGTTTACATTTCGAGATTGCGTAAGCTCCTAAGACCGGAGCCGGCAGTACAAATCATTAATATTCACGGAACGGGCTATCGCTTTTTAGTGCCAGGAAAGGAAGGTGAAACGCCTGAAGCGGAAGGAGAAGATTCTAATGAAGAGTAGAGATTAAACTGTTGGATACGAGCGACTACTTGCATCGATACTTGCGTAAGCTCGCACCCAGCTTGGGTTTCAACCATATATAAAGATTAGCTGGAGTGGGAAAAACACTTGATAAAATTAAAGAGCTCTATTTTAAATTAAAACTAATGGAATTAATATGGGAAGATGGCCATCGTTCATTTGACATTGACAACTTAAGTCATCGTAAGAGTCAAGAAATAAATATGTACCAGTACTTACAAATTACTGAGAATAAATATATTAATTCCGATATTATCGGAAATGACACATTCAAAAGTGTCCTTAACGAATATTTGATCTTGACTAAACTAGTTAAGCGAACATTTAAGTTATTTTTCCTAACAATAATGAGCTTAATACTAATTATCATCATTTACTCAATTATAAGAACAATCTGATGACACCCTATGATGGCACGAGCATTTAAACCCCCACAGCTAGCGCGACGCTTGTAGCTCGTGCTTTACACCATGCAAAGCAGCAATGCCGTTTTAAACTGATTTCCTAAATTGCAAACATGAGTAGGAAATACAAAATGTACTACCCTAAGCTTATAAATTCGCGGGTTACGCGCTGCGAGCTCTCACCACCGTTGGGTAAGTTTGCACCAAGCTTGAGAGAAACAGATGATATCTATACTAGATAAAAACTATTTGAAAATAATAACCCAGGTCTCCTGTGTACTTTTAATAACAAGTTTTACACCTGATAAAAATGAGAGCAAAGACTTTCTGTTAGCAATTATAGAGAATCTATATTCAGATGCGTCCTTAGTCAAGTCAATTGAAAAGGACATAATTCCCAAAAAAAGAAGAGTTAGGAAAGATATCCTTGATAACGATGGAATCCTCAAATTCGAGATTTCGGATGAATTGGTCCCTTACAATGACCAGATATTCAGATCTAAAGGAAGTCCAATTTCAAACACCATCCTTGATTTAGACACCTTGAAATATTTCAATATATCAAGAAAAGAATTTAAAAATCAAATAAATGAGCTATCACAAAAGTCAAGATTAAAAATATTCTTTTCTCGGCCTTACTCTAATTCTATGACAGCGTGGATTTTATTTTCAGATAATGATTGGCCCTATACATTCGCCGAAGAAAGCTATTTGGGTCAAATTATCCAAGTTTTAATAATTTATGATGACGATGGAACCGTAAAGTCTCTGCATTTTATTCCTTGGAGGCAGTAAGATTTCCCAACTCCGCCACTGGCGCGACGCTTGCAGCTCGTGCTTTACACCATACAAGGCCGTAATGCCGTTTAAACTGATTTCCTAAATTGCCTTCATGAGTAGAAAATATAAGATATACACCCCATGATTGCGTGAGCGAATGAAAAGTTTCGAAACTCAAATTTTAGCAATCTGGATCAGCAGTTTATTTGTGGGTATAGCGGTACTAATTCTATTGTTACCTCCAAGTTTTGTGTCAAACAATTTTTATGAAATTTTGGGCTATTCATTCCTATTTTCAACACCTTGTTTGGTAATATCTTTTGCATCAGCCATTGCTATAAATAAATATAGCCCCGCATTAAATAATCGAGTCTATTTACTCGCTTTTATAATAGGCTTGGCTTATCTATTGGGTATTTTTTTTCTTCAAAGTTTAACAATGGGTAAGCCCCACTTCAACTTATTCGAAAAATGGTTTGGTAAATATGTTATTTTAATCTTCTTCTTTTCAACCATTTCTTGTTCAATAATTTGGACCAGAATTTCTGCAAAAACCATCTAAACCCTGATGGCCCTTATATAC
>JBMYOR010000053.1:0-10630 GCA_049599535.1 Bacteroidia bacterium
GAAGTATCGATTGCATAATGTTTAAAACCAAAATTGACTTTTTCAGCAGACCCTAATTAAAACTTTAAAATGAGTAAATACTTACAATCACCTTTATTTATACGCTAAAAACGATAAATTAAATTTTATATCCCGATTGATACCCTGATAAATGTAAGGCTACAAACAACCTGCGGCCTTAAATTCTAGCAAAACAATACTGATTGATTAAACCATTTTAATAAGACCTATTACAAGGATTAAGTTTTGGTTACAAAAATTGGAATTGTTGTTTTGCTTCTATTTTTTAACAAATTTAGCCAGATAATTTCCGCGCTTTGTGTGGCATTTAATAATATAACTTCCGCTTTGCAAAGCGTTTACATTGGCAAAAGAGCCATTCCCTTTTTTAATTTGGGCGCCATTTAAATCAAAAATCACCCAATCTATTATTGGAATTTCACTTTTGATTTCAATGTTTTCTTGAGCTGGATTTGGAAAAACCTTAACTTCAAAGTTTGTGTTGCCTATACCTGACTCTGAATCTACATTTATGGTAATGGTATCTTTATCAGAGCAAAGCTCATCTGTATATACAGTTACAATATAATCATGACTACCAATACCAAGTTCACTACCCTTTACGGTTAAAAACTCGCCTGTTGCACTCGGAAACCACAAATATGTTCTATAGCCAGGGCCTGGTGTAAGCTTTAAAGTAACCTCTGGCCTAATGGTAACATCCGGACCTAAATTTGGCGCTTTAAATTCATAAAATCCCAATTGAGCCATGGCGCTAGTATCTACACCATCTTTATTAGTAACTATGCAATAGTAACTACCGGTATCGGCAGCAGTGGCGTTGTCAATATCAAGTTTACGAGCGGTAGCGCCCTCAATTAATTTTCCATTATGATACCAACTGTAGCTTAGCGGGTTGCCACCAATGGCTATTACCTTAAATACTGCATTATTGCCTATACAAATAGTGGTGTCTTGCGGTTGTGTAGATATACTTGGCGGAGAAAAAGTAAAACCCTGCGAGGCAAATAAACCCCTACCATGAGTGGCTGCTAAAATGGTATTGTCGCTCTTGCGCATTTTAAACATATCTACCCTTACGTTGGCCATACCATTAACTGATGAATTCCAATTAGGATAAGTAGAACCAAAGTTTGAAGTTGACCATACGCCTACTTGAGTTGCTAAAATGATGTTTCCGCTATCGGTGGGATTCATTAATGCCCATCTAACTGGCATATTTGGTAAATCACCTTCTTTGGTTTGCCAGGTTTTGCCACCGTTGCTACTATACCAAACTGAAGCTATACCGTAATTATAAAACGTAGCAATTATTTGATTTTCAGTTTGTCCAAACTCTATACACGATATTGCTCCATTAGGAAAAGATACACCTGTTAGCTCAGAAACCGTATAATTTGTTGTGTTGGCATTTTCAACTTTGAATATTCTACCTGAGGCAGTACCTATCATTAAGGTGGTACTATTTGAATTAAAAGGCGAAACTTTTAAATTGGTGGCCTTAGCTCCAAAATCAAAATCAATAAAACTTTCAACCGCGCCGGTGGTAATATCGGTAAGTTTTAAAACTTGATTTTCGGAATACGAGCCATAAAGCACCTTATGATTATCGTCATAATCGGTTGGGTTAATAAACCACCCATTGGTAGTATTATCCCAATGTAATTGTGAGAAAAAACCGCCGCTATTGGTTGAATAATAATACCTGTTGTACACATAAGCTGTAATTTGATATTGTGGGTCGATTTGGTCTATATGACAAAAAGCGCCATCGCCGCCCGTAGGCCTATCGGTTGATGTGAGCTTGTATTCTTGAAAACGTTGGGTTCCATTATCTTGCGATCCTGCTAAAAAATAAGCTTCACCGGCATTTGGGTGCACTGCACATGCATAAAACTGTGTGGTATTAAAATTATTTACAGCATGCTCAAAACTTGGATTGTTAGCGTTTATATCATTACTAAAAAACAAACCGCCATCATTGCCAAAAACCACATCAGAACTATTATTTGAAGTAGGCCTGTAGGCAATTGCATGTTGATCGGCATGTACATAGGGATATCCGAAACCACCGTACCAGTGGCTAATTTGGGTCCAACTTTGCCCGGCGTTTGTGGTTTTAAAAAGGTCGATACCCCCAATTAAAGCTGTGCTTTCGTCATTAGGGTCAACTGCAATAATTAAATCGTACCAAGCTTGCCTTCTGGTAAAATCTTCTTCAGGAATCCCTGAGTCGGCATCGTTTGGCTCAGTTACGTCAGTCCAAGTTTTACCATTATCTTTTGATACGGTAATTCTTTCGCAAACATTGTTTTTTTCAAAAACGGCATAAATGTAATTGGCGTTACTGGGTGCGCAAGCTAACTCAACTCTGCCTTCTCCGCTGTAAACAACACTTTCGTTAAAAGTTACTCCATCGTCAGAATAAAGAATTCTTCCATCGGTAGAGTAAGTACCCACCCATAGCCTATTGTCGGCACCAATTTCAAGATCAGCTACCCTAAATGAGTTGTTGTTGCCATAAGTCATTCGAGTAAAAGATACACCATCATCTAAGCTTCGGTAAAGCCCGGCTACCTTTGAGTTAGTTTGAGATACAAATCTTGGATACGAATAATCGAGCCCAACATACAGTACGCCTTTGCCATTTTCTTCTCTTACAATTAAGTCATTTATATAATGAAAATCAGCGGTTTTTGGTAAATGGGTCCATGTTTTTCCGGCATCGGTTGTTTTCCAAATTCCGGCCCCTGTAGCTCCTGATACCGATTGTCTCCAACCTTCGCCAGTTCCTACATAAAAAACATTGGTATTTGAAGGGTCATAAGCAATTGTACTTACCGCTATATTATCCCAAAAATCATCAACATTACGCCAGATTGAATCGGTGTTTGTAATATCATTTGTGTACCAAAGCCCACCGGTAACACCACCTGCCCATACTTTTTTTGCATTTGCATCATTAGGATCAAACATTAGGGCTCTTACTCTACCGCCTACATTATTTGGCCCTAGCTCTATCCATGGGCTTTGGCTGTCTCCTGGTACATTTTTTAGGTTTTTGTTGCTTGCATTTGCTGCAAATTGATTGAAAAGTACTTCGGGCGTGGGCCTTTTTAAGGTTGGATCCATTGTTAAAACAAAATCTTGCTGCCAAGCCAAATCGGGTCGATCTTGTTTAGGCATTGCCTCAATTTGCTCTATACTGTATTTTGAACCTGTGTAATACGGGTGCTCTTTTAAAAATGCTTCGTAAGATTCTCTACTGTTTTTATTTTGTAAATTAAATATGCTTACCAAAAGGACTAAAACAACGGTTCCTAATGCCAAGAAAAAGTACTTTTTTCTCATTTTATAAAATTTAACAGATGCCAAAAATAGGCACCAAAGGCAGTGATAATAGACTACTTTAATTACTTTAAGAGTATAGCGTATATTTTGGATGCGGGGTCAATGTTTAATTATAAAGATATTTGACACCCTTAATAATTTGAATTTTTGAGAGTTAAATACATTTTTACAGCTTTTGTATTCATTGCAATGGCATGTCACCCCACGGTATCGCCTTATGGTCAGTTCGGACTTTTGCTAAAATCTGCAAAGGCCACTAATTGGAACACAGGCGCAAATGGCTATCAAGGCACCACCTATGAGTTTGAAATTGACAACCCAAAGCGAAAAAACGTAACTATAAAATCGGTATGGATTAATGATGCTCAGGCCAATGTAAATTTAAACACCAAAAAAACCAGCTTTAAATTTTCAATTACATCATCAAATGAGAGCTCAGGAGCCGATTGGTTATCGGTACCCAACCCTACAAATGCTGAGGCTTACTGCGTAATTATTTACAAGATAGGCGACAAAGAATTTTTTTGGGTACTCGATAAAATTGAAGAAAGTTATCCGGCTTATGATCATTTACCAGAATAGGGTAATTACTAAAATAATGTAATCATGATGTTTGTGCTATTGGCTTAAAACAGGTTTTACTAATTTAGCCAACGTGAAAAAATTACTATCGGCAATAACCCTTTGTATTATTAGCATTTGCTGTTTTGGGCAAAAGCAATTTTCGTTGCAAACGGGCTACACATCAGTAGGTAGTTTTTTTTTTAGTAATAATGATGATTTAGCCATTGGTGGCCAATGGCAAGACTCTGTAGGGCAAGGGTTTACGGCTTTACAACAAATTAATATAAGTGCCGATACTATTGCTTTAAAGCAAAAGCTTAAGTTAAACTCAGAAAACGGAAGGTTGCTGCACCTGCTTAAAAAGCCCGGAAGCACTGACCTAGTAGCCATATTTTACGAGCAAGGTTGTAGATATGCTGCCGCAGGTAATTTTATTGTGCACCTTAATAGCGCCTATCAAATTATTAAAAGCAAGCAGCGTATACTTTACTTTTTTAAAAACATTAGAGAACCAATTAAGAGCGCACATTTTATTTCAAATAATGCCATAGTACTTTCAACCCAAAGCTTTGTAACTACATATAACATTACAAATAATAAGGCTTTTGCTTTTAACGATTCTTTATCGGGCTACGACTTTATACTCCCTCTGGCCAATAGCTTTATATGCCTTACGGATAATTATTTTAGAGTATTTGATTTTGAATGCGACCTTAAAGGGCAGCAAATAGTTGATTTTGCTCCTAGGCAAATAATTAATCTAAAATCACGAAAAGGCTACATTGCTATTGGCAAACAGAACTTGGCCATTTTAAATACAAAAGGGGTGGCTATTTATGAGCATAACTGGAGCTTTTTGCAACCCGAATTTGACTCATTGGCCAATTGTTTTTACAAAAACGACACCCTAAATGTTGTAGGGTATAAAAACAATAATTGGAAACTAGCTCAACTTACCGATCAGTTTGATTTTATATCGAGTACTCTTATTGGCAATGTACAGGCAAGTTTTAGCAGTAGGCCATTTACGCTAAACGATATTTTTATAATTGAAAATAAAATACATTGCCTAAAGCAATTTGAGCTAAATAATCAGAAAATAGATGTACTGGAGATTTATAAAAGAGACACCCTGCTTTTGCCAAACAAACCCGATATAGCTATTAACAAGTTAGTTATAGATTCAATAAAATCAAATTCTGATAACGGATTGCTTCATTCTAAATTTTACAGCAAAGCGGCAATTACCAATACGGGTAATGATACCATTAGGAGTTTTTATTTAAACTGGGCTTCATCAGCTAATACCGATTGCACAGGGCATAGGGTTTCTAAACAGATAAAAACTTTGCTTGAGCCCAATGCAACTGACACATTGAGTTTTGAATTTATTGATTCATTTTTACTCCCAAAAACCACTTACGAAGTGTGCCTTAGCCTTACATCGCCCAATGCACAGCTCGATACCTTTTGGCTTAATAATACAAGGTGCACATCAGTATTGCTACCCACAGTATCGGTTAATGAGCATAAGTTAAGTGATTTTAATATTCCAACACTTTGGCAAAAAGGAGAAGCTATTTTTTGTAATGATTTTAAAACTGTTCAACTTTTTGATATGAACGGAAAGGCCGTTTTAATTAATTTAAACTCAGGAATGTTTCATTTTTCTGATTACTTAAACACTGGCCCTTATATTGTTGTTTTTAAAAGCGATACAAAGCTTGCAATAGGCAAGATTGTAATTGTTAACTGATTTTTTGATTTTTGAGAGGCAGCCTTTCATGTATAAGTTCTATTATTACCCCGTGAAACGAATTTTAACCACTCTTTTTACCTTAATTTTTGCTTTAGGAATACATACAGCCAAAGCACAAAATATATCAGTTTCAGGTTATGTTTACGAAAAACTATCTGATGGCGATACTACCCTAGCCGTGGGCAATATTAATGTGATAAACATTAGAGACTTTAGCGGCACAGTAACCAACAAAACTGGATATTTTAAGATTAATATTAAACGCGGAGATACGCTTATTTTCAGTTCAATATCTCATGAAGCCGACACCTTTATTTGCCGAAAAACAGATGAGCGCAATAAGTACTTTATATCGGTAGTGTTGCGCCCCGAATATTATGAGCTAAACCCTATTGAAGTTTACGGAAAAGACTTTGAAGGTTTTAAACACGACTTTGTACACCTTGAAGTAAAGGATACCGTTTTTATTCGCCTTGCGCCGCAATGGCAGTTTGAACCTATGAAAGAAGGTTTTGGAATTACCATAAATGGTCCGCTTACGGCCTTATACAATGCTTTTAGCAAGCAAGGCCGAGAACTTAAAAAGCTAGAGCTGCTTTTGGCCGCCGATAGAGAACAAGCCTATTTAGATTCGGTATACAAACGCCCTGTAGTTTTACACTTTTTAGAGTTAAGCGAAAGCCAAATTGACGAGCTTGTATCTTTTTGCAACTTTAGTAAGCACTACGTAAACCGCAGTACTGATTACGAGCTTTTGATTTCTCTTGAAAGCTGCTACCAAGAATTTAAAAGAGTAAACGGTATTAGAAGTAGAGAAGATTGATTTTTTAAAAACCACTCATACCACAAGTTCAAGAATACTTTAAATACATTCAAGTAGGATTTAAACCAAAATACCAATACGGTAACGGATATGCGTAATATGGGAGTTCAATGCACTTATTTTTCTGTGTTCCGTTGATTCTTTTTTATATTGAAAATTTGATTTTAGCAGTTCAGTATGCAATACGTTAACCCATTGTTGTGTGATGTATTTTTTTAATGCATTGATTTAAACCCGTTCGAAAAACTACCCGAATTATTGTCTCCTTTATAGTTTATCTGAACCCTGTATGATTTTCCTTTTTCTAACTTTTTAGTAATTACCGTGAATGAGTTTATACCTTTACTAGACTTTGTTTTTAGTAAACCGATTAAATCATTATTTTCATAGTCCTTGATTTCAATCTCAATATCGAGTTTGTTTAAAAAGTAAAGTTCTAATTCTACTCTATTATTCGAAATACTGTAAATATCTCTAATGTTATTTCTGTCTGTTATGTAGGTTCTTTCTCGTTTTGTCCCTTTTTCTATTCCCTTAATTTTTGAATAGGTAATTATCCCGTGAACGTTTCCAAATTCTATAAAAGGCATTGGAAAAAAAGGAAGAATAAAATAGCGGTAAGGGCCAGGTGTTGCTTGAACAATTTTTTCATAGGTAAATTCATTAATTGTGTCTTTACTTACTCCTTGAAGAAAAAAACCCTTTTGTCCATTTTGCTCAATAAGTTTGAGTTCTGTTGAGTATTCTTTAAATGGAATGAACTGATTACCGTAATAATAGCCACTATCTGAAACTTGCATTACAAATTCTTCAGGACCATCTTTTGAACCGCTTAGATAGTTGTAACCTTCAATCTCCAATTTAAGCGCCCTATTACCGTTAACTAGTGTATCTCCAATATACTTTACGTTTTTAAATTGTTTGTCTTGGTATTCTGCTAATCCTGTTGATTCGTTGTACCATTTTCTGCGATAAAACAATTGTATTTCATCTCCTGGATCAATATCAAATCGATTGCTGGTTCTAAAGTCGTTTTTGATTCCTTCAGAAATGTCATTGTAATTATCTCCGAAAAGCTGTTTTGTATAAAACTGTCCATTACTTGAAACCGCCAATGTTTTTAAGTCAGCAATAATTACCGCATAAATTTCTGAATTGTCAGTAGCGTAGTACTTTCTTGGTGTTTTGTCGGATGCTATTAAACTATCTTTTGGATAACTACGTCTTGTGTCGATATATTCGAGCGAAGCTCTTACTTGATTTCCAAAAAGTGTAGCCACTTGTTCTTCCGACCCGTTGTAATCAATATTGTGTATGGTTTTAAGGCTTTTATTGAGAAGTTTATAATTACCATTATCAAAGGATTCGAAATAGATTTCGGTTGTTTCAATGTCAGAATAGCTAATAAAGTCCTCTGTTTTGAATTTTTTAAAATTTCGGTTTTCTATTAAGGTATCTTTTAATTCCGTTTTTACTTGAAGTCCAATAATTTCATTCTTTTGGTCAAAATAGGTAGCTCGAACATATATTTTCGATTCAACCATTTCTTTTCTGCTTTCTTGTCCATAGCTAATTTGAGTTACTAACAGTAAAGTCAGAAGTATCTTTATTCTCATTAATCGGGGTTTGTTTTTAAAACACAAAACAGGGAATAAACTAAACCTAACCCTTATCACCATTGGTAGGCACCATACGTATTATACGCTCTGCTAATCTAGAGAACGGCAATGATTGTAGGTAAACCGTGCCGTGCCCGCGAAGCGTAGCCAAGAAAATACCTTCTCCGCCAAAAAGCATTGATTTTAAACCACCTGAAGTTTGTATATCATAATCTATACCCGCTGTAAACCCCACAATACAGCCGGTATCAACTTTTAGCGTTTCACCATTAAGGTGTTTTTCAACTATAGTACCACCTGCATGCAAAAAGGCCATACCATCGCCCTGCAACGATTGTAAAATAAAACCTTCACCACCAAAAAATCCACTTCCCAATTTTTTATTAAGTCTTACCGAAACCTTGGTTCCTTTTGCTGCGCATAAAAAAGCATCGTTTTGGCAAATGATTTCACCACCCATTTTAGCCAAATCAATAGGCATAATTTTACCGGGGTAAGGAGCTGAAAAAGCCACTTTTCGCTTGCCAGCACCTATGTTAGTAAAATGAGTCATAAACAAAGATTCGCCCGTAAGCAGGCGAGATCCCATTGATTTTAGCTTGCCAAAAAAACCACTTGAAGTTTCGGAGCCATCTCCCATTCTCGCTTCAAAATTGATTCCATCATCCATCCAATTCATTGCTCCCGCCTCGGCAATTACGGTCTCATTAGGATCAAGTTCAACTTCAACCGTTTGCATATCGTCGCCATGTATTTCAAAATCTATTTCGTGACTTCTCATTTTTTTGTTTCGAATGTAAAAATCAAATCAAACAAGCTACCAATTATTCTTTTAAACGGTAATTATTAACCACCCATGGTACTTGTGCACAATTAGCCTGTTTTTGCCCCTTGCCCGTTACTTTTGCTCAAAATTTCAGGAAAAGTGTCATCAAAAGAAATAGTACTTAGCGGAATAAGACCCACCGGAAACTTGCACCTTGGCAACTACTTTGGTGCAGTAAAGCAATTTATAAAAATGCAAAATGAATACGATTGCTTTTTTATGATTGCCGATTATCATTCACTTACCACGCATCCAAATCCTGAAAATTTACAAGCCAACGTAAAACAAGTTTTAGCAGAATATTTGGCCTGCGGACTTGACCCCAATAAATCGGCACTTTTTGTACAATCTATGTTGCCCGAAACTGCCGAAATGTATTTATTGCTGGCCATGCACGCCTATAAAGGAGAGCTTGAACGCACCACAAGTTTTAAAGATAAAGCCCGAAAACAGCCTGATAACATAAATGCTGGTTTGCTTACATACCCAGTGTTAATGGCCGCGGATATACTCATTCATAGAGCACATAAAGTACCTGTAGGTAAAGATCAAGAGCAGCACCTTGAAATGGCACGAAACTTTGCTGGTAGGTTTAACCGTATTTACAATCAAGAAATTATACCCGAGCCCGAAGCTTTTAATTTTACCGATAATTTGGTAAAAGTACCAGGCCTTGATGGTAGTGGAAAAATGGGTAAAAGCGAAGGACCCGGTAATGCAATTTTTTTAACTGACGATGAGAAAACGATTTTAAAGAAAATGAAAAAGGCCAAAACTGATATGGGACCTGAGCACCTAAATCAAGAAAAGCCTGTTGAAATTCAAAATCTATTTACCATTGCTGAATTGATTAATGCTGATACGGCATCTAAATTTAACGATGATTACAATAATATGACAATAAGATATGGCGATTTTAAAAAGGCCATGGCTGCTGATATTTGGGAATTTGTAAAGCCAATAAACGAGAAAATTACTGAGATAAGGGCCAATGAAAAACTATTGGATGAAGTTATGCAACAAGGCGTAGAAAAGGCCAGAACAAGCGCACAACAAACCTTAAACTTGGTAAGAGAAGCTATTGGCCTAAAGCGTATTTATTAATATTGATTACAGGTAAAAAAAATGACACAGGAAACTCCATTTAAACATATTGCAGTAGCAGGTAATATTGGATCTGGCAAAACTACCCTTACCAGATTACTCTCAAAACACTATGGTTGGAACGCACACTACGAAAGCGTAGCCGATAATCCTTACATAAGCGATTTTTATAAGGATATGAAACATTGGTCTTTTCATATGCAGGTATTTTATTTGAATCAACGATTTAAACAAATACTTGACTTTAGAAAGCAAGACCAAGCTGTAATTCAAGACCGAACCATTTACGAAGATGCTTATATATTTTCAACCAATTTGCACGAAATGGGCTTGATGAGCGAACGTGATTTTCAATGCTATCAAGAGCTTTTTGAAACGTTTAGCCAACTGGTTGAAAAACCCGATCTCTTAATTTATTTAAAAGCATCGATACCAACTTTGGTAGATCAAATTCAAAAAAGAGGTAGAGACTATGAAGACTCGCTAAGATTAGATTACCTTAAAAAACTTAATAGCAAGTACAACGATTGGATTGAAACCTATAAAGGCCGCTTGTTAGTAGT
>JBMYOR010000054.1:0-10611 GCA_049599535.1 Bacteroidia bacterium
GCTGCGAGGTTGGTGGCGCTTTAATTCCGCCTTTAAATTGCACAGGTGCCAAACGGGTTTCTTTTGTTAGAACATCGAGCGAAGATTTATATATAAACCTAGTGGTACCAAAGGGTTATGAAAACTACTTTGAATTTAATGGAAATAGCAACGTAATAAAAGGAACCAGTTTTACCGCTGTGCCCGGAACTAGCGATTGGCTAGTGGGCGTTTTTAATATTGGCAATACTACGTTGGGCCCTGGCAATGTGGGCAAGGTTACTAATGATAGTGCCCGATTTCAAATGGGAATAATTAATGGTGGTGCCGTAACCGGAGCTAAATATGGCTATTTTTCTCCTTTCGCAACATTAAACCTTGGCGATAATCAGAGCCTTTGCTATGGCGATAGATTAATACTAGATGCCGGCTATGGGTTTGATTCGCTAATTTGGAATACTAGCAGCACCAGCGATAGAATTTTGGTAGATAAACCTGGCACTTATTATGTTGAAGCAAAAACTGATAATGGTTGTGTTTTAAGGGATACCGTGGTAGTTGAAATTGCGCCTAAACCAGAATTTAGCATTAACGATAGCATACAGTGTTTGTTTGACAATGCTTTTAAATTAAGTGTTGAGAATGGTCAAAGTACCACTCAATATTTTTGGAGACTTGATGGGAGAATCTTTAATCAAAACAACCTATCATACACCTACGATTCTGTTGGTTTTAAAACCATTTGGCTAAGGTCTCAAAACGATATAGGCTGTATTGACTCAGCATCAAAAACTGTTGAGGTAGTTAAAAACCCACCTGCCAACGTTACGTTTACTAATTCTGTGGGCTGTATAAATGAGCAGCTCAATATTATAAATGCTTTTGTAATTGATGCTTCTAATCTTACTTACAATTGGGATTTTGGCGATGGAACCACAAGCACTGATAAAACAGCCCAAAAAGCCTATAACCAAGGTGGCACCTATACCGTTTCGCTACTAGTAACCGATACCAACGGCTGTACCGATACAGCTACCAATCAACTTACGGTAGTTGGCGGGCTTGGAGCATCATTTAACATAAACAATAACCAGCAATGCCTAAATGAGCAATCGTTTAGCTTTACCGCTGCTCAGGTACCTGGTGGTATTTACTCATGGGAACTTGGCGATGGAACCGTAGATAGCCTTAGGGTAATTAACCATAAGTACGACTCGGCAAAGGTTTTTACAGTTTTGCTTGCCATTGCCGACTCTAATAATTGCACCGATTCATTATTTAAAACAGTTGAAGTGCTGGCACCACCACAGGCTATTATAGCGGTAAACGATACGGCTCAGTGCCCTTATGAAAATGACTTTTTAATTGACGCTAAAAGCCTGAGCCCATACGGAAGCATGACACATAATTGGCAATTGGGCGATGGAACAAGTATGAGCGGAATCAACATTAAGCATAACTACCCATTGGCACCCGATACGTTTACCATTCAGCTGATTAGCCTTGATAGCTTAAGCTGTGCCGACACTACCACTCAAGAAATAATTATACATGCTGTGCCAGAAGCACGTTTTTCAGTTAATGATACCAATCAATGTTTAAATGGTAATCTTTTCGATTTTAGAAATGGCTCTACAATATCTAACGGTAGCTTGCTCACTGCAGCATGGCTATTTGGGCAGGGTGACTCATCTAACCTAACAAGCCCAGCACATATTTTCGATACGGTTGGCACATTTAGCGTAAGAATGATCAGTAGTGCCGATTGTGTAGATACTAGCTTTTTAGATGTCATTGTTTACCCAGAACCTAAAGTGGGCTTTTCAGTGAACGATTCAGATCAATGCCTTGGCATCAACCAGTTCGTTTTTCAAAACTTGACATCTATTTCATCTGGAAACTTAGAATACAATTGGAATTTTGGTGATTCTGGCGAATCAAGGCTTAATTCGCCTAACCATATCTTCCAAAATTCTGACACATTTTTGGTCATTCTTAAGGCCGAATCAGATTTTGGATGCTCAGACAGTTTGAGTAAAGAAATGGTTGTTTGGGCCGACCCTGATGTTAAGTTCTATTTGAATGATACCACTCAGTGTTTGGTAAACCATCAGGTAATAACATCAAACAACTCAGAAGCGGCGAATGATTCTATCAAGAGCAATTGGAATTTTGGAGATGGCCGAGTTTCAACTCTAGAAGAACCTAGCTTTAAATACAGCGCTGCGGGTATTTACAATGTAAAACTCATTGGCGAAACTGGCAAAGGCTGCCTTGATAGCGGTTCGCAAGACATTTACATTTACGACCAACCTGCTCCGAGTGCTGGTTTTGATCTGAACTCTGATAGTGCGCAGTGCTTGAAAGGCAACCAATTCAACTTGCGAAACTTTAGCACAATTGATGGTGGCAAACTCCGGTTTATTTGGAAACCTGACGATGGAAGAATAATAGAATCGAACAAAATCACTCTTAGCTATGATTTTGCTGACACTTTCTCATTTAGATTGATTGCCATTAGTGAGTTTGGATGTAAAGACAGTATTGAGCGCAGTCTTTATGTTTGGCCGCAGGTAGAAACAGCGGTTAGCTACAGCAGTCCTCTTTGCGCAAAAGATTCGCTCACCATTTTTGATGAGAGTAAACTTGAAGCCGGTACTTATGAGAATATGCTCGTTTTTAGAGGTAAAAAATCATTTGATACGTCGATTACCTATTTGGTTGAAGACTCAGGCTACTGGTACAGTTACCTTTTTACTACCACCGACAAAGGTTGTAAGGACACTTTGCTAGACACCTTTTGGGTAAACGGAAAGCTACAAGCGAGCGCCACCTACAAAGAGTTTTACGACCAAACCTTACAACTAATAAATACTACTAAGCCTTTTTCGGTAACGAAAAGAGTTTGGGCCAAATGGGATAGTGATGAGATTGATTCAATTAAACCATTTATACATCAAGTAGATTCAAATCAATTGGGCAAGGCGCAAGAGCTTTTCGTTGAAAGCGATAGTGGTTGTATTTCTTCTACTTTAGTGTTCCCTTCTTTCGCTGAGAACCGACCAGAAATGGCCGTGGTTTCTAGGGCTGAAGATACTGCAAGCCTGTATAGAGAAATCTATTGGCGAAAAGACCAAAGAGCAGTCTCCTACAACATTTACTACACACTTGATACGCCAATGACCTTGGTTGGCTCAACTTCTGACACTTTTTGGATAGATTCTCTAAATGCCAACGATAACTTTATTGCAAATGCTTATGTGATTGAAGGAATTGACTCACTTGGCCAGAGCAGCGATACTTCAAAAACGGCTCGGCATATTGTTCTAGAATCGGTTCAAAACAACAATTCAAACCTTTACAATTTAGCATGGAGACCTTACGGCAAAAACTGGGATGCGCCTTTTGAATATGAAATATTTAATTACAATTCTGGAAACCCAATTGAAGTTGCAAGGGTAACTGAAAGTGAATTAACTTATACCGATGAAAGTGTTATGGAGCCTGGCAACTATTGCTATAGAATTGCTGCGGTAAGTGCGGAAGGTTATAGCAGCCTAAGCAACGTGGTTTGTAACGATTATATCTATTGGTTGCCCGATGCTTTTAGCCCAAATAGCGATGGAATTAATGATGAGTTTCGCTTTTTTGTAAATGGCCTTTTTAATGCTGAAATAGAAATCTATGCATCTACTGGTCAGCGCGTATTTAGCGGCGGCGAAGAAGATATTTATTGGAATGGAAAAATCCTAGAACAAGATGCCCCTATTGGCACTTACTTCTGGATTTTAAAAGGTTACAGGATAGAAAACGGCGAGCAAATTCCTGTTCAGTTGCAAGGCAATTTGCAGTTGATTAGGTAGCTTCAACCTAGCTCAGCTACCCATTGACCAATAAACTTCTTTAATAGGTTGGGGTTTAAATCACGACCTATTGATAACATCTCATTTACAACGTGTGGACGTAGTGACTTAAATTCAAGTTCCGTTAGCCTGTTGTACATTACTAAATTTGAACCTGCTTCGAAAGCAAACCGAAATGAACTTTAAACTCCAATCTAAATTTAAACCTACTGGTGATCAACCTACTGCAATAAAACAATTGGTTGAAGGCGTAAATCGCGGTGATTCTCATCAAACCTTGCTAGGTGTTACAGGTTCAGGTAAAACATTTACCATGGCCAACATTATACAGCAAACGCAAAGGCCAACTTTAATTCTAAGCCACAACAAAACATTGGTTGCCCAGCTATACGGAGAGTTTAGGCAGTTTTTTCCTGAAAATGCAGTGGAGTACTTTGTTTCTTACTACGATTATTATCAGCCTGAAGCTTTTAACCCTGTAAGCAATGTTTACATTGAAAAAGAGCTCAGTATCAACGATCATATTGAGCAGCTTAGGCTCAAAGCTACCACTTCCCTACTCTCAGGCCGCAGGGATGTAATTGTGGTAGCATCGGTGAGTTGTATCTATGGTATGGGAAACCCTGATGCATTTAATAGCGTAACCATGCGCTTAAAAGAAGGCGATGTAATTAGCCGAAATAAATTGCTTTTCAAGTTTGTTGATGGCCTTTACAAGCGAACCACAGCCAGTTTTGATAAAGGATCATTTAGAGTAAATGGTGATGTGGTTGACATTTTCCCGCCATATTTAGACCATGCTTACAGAATTACCTTTTGGGGCGATGATATTGAAAGTTTAGAATTGATTGATGCCGATACGGGCAAAACCATAGAAACCATGCCCGAGATTGCCATTTTTCCGGCAAACTTATTTGTTACAGCGCCTGATGTAGTGCAAACTGCCATTAGAGAGATACAAGATGATATGGTAGCGCAATCTGAATATTTTTTAGAGATAGGTAAAACCTTAGAATCTAAAAGGCTTGAAGAGCGTGTGGGCTTTGACCTTGAAATGATTAGAGAATTGGGCTATTGCCAAGGCATTGAGAACTACTCTCGTTATTTTGATAGAAGGCAACCGGGAACGCGGCCATTCTGCTTGCTTGATTATTTTCCTGATGATTTTATCACTTTTATTGATGAGAGCCACCAAACCGTGCCACAAGTAAACGGCATGTATGCAGGTGATAGGGCCCGAAAAACCAACTTGGTTGACCATGGCTTTAGGCTTCCTGCGGCAATGGATAACCGTCCGCTACGATTCGAAGAGTTTGAAGGCATTGTGAATCAAACGGTGTATGTTTCGGCCACTCCAGGTGATTTTGAGCTTCAAAAAACTGAAGGCATTGTAGTAGATCAGGTAATTAGACCAACGGGATTACTTGACCCCGAAATTGAAATCAGACCTGTAGGCACTCAGGTTGATGATTTGATGGAAGAAATTGACGAACGCACCAAAAAAGGTGAGCGTGTTTTGGTTACGACTTTAACCAAGCGCATGAGCGAAGAGCTTACCAAATACCTAACCAACTATGGTGTAAAGTGTAGATACATTCACTCTGAAGTGGATACCTTAGATAGAGTTGAAATTTTGCGTGATTTACGTCTTGGAAAATTTGATGTATTAATAGGCATCAACCTTTTACGTGAAGGTTTGGATTTACCTGAGGTAAGCCTTGTAGCTATTTTAGATGCCGATAAAGAAGGCTTTTTACGCTCTGAAACATCACTTACCCAAACTGCAGGTAGGGCAGCGCGTAACGCAAAGGGTAAAGTTATAATGTATGCCGATAAAATTACCAAAAGCATGCAGCGCACTATTGACGAAACCAACCGAAGACGCGAAAAGCAAATGGCCTACAACATTGAGCATGGCATTACGCCTACTACGGTGTTTAAAAGCCGTGAAGAGATTATGGAACAAACCACCATTGCCGATAGCAACCGTAAGTTTACCAATACGCAGAAATACAATCAAGAAGAACCTGAAGTGGCCATTGCGGCCGATCCGGTAATGCAATACATGAGCAAAGCTCAACTAGAAAAAGCCATAGAAAAGACCAGAACCGACATGATGAAAGCGGCCAAAGACATGGACTTTATAGAAGCGGCAAGGCTAAGAGACGAGATGTTTGCCATGCAAAAGATGGTTGAAGAGAAGGGCTAATTACTTCGCCAAGGCTTCGTAGTTCGGTGAGTTTGGAGTTTCTCCCCAAATCTCTCCAGACAGGAGTTTCTAGTTCAAAGTTTAAGGTTTAAAGGCTGTTTCGAAGCTCCAGCTTCGGAACTTTAACATGGTAAGACGCTCCGGCGATGAATTATAAATATATTTGGTAGAAATGAACCATTAATATGGAGAATGTTTGCTACAAATGCGATGGCGAAAAAGCCACCCCTTTAACCGAACTTTTTGGATATACGGTTTGTGAAGCTTGCGTAAAAGATCTCGGGCTTTTTACCGATAAAACCATAAAAAAGCATCGCGACCGCCATGATGCTGATCCAGAATTAAGAAACTACGAAGACGAGATTGAGTTTAGGCTTGATTACATTGAGAAGTACTACATAAGCTCCAAGATCAAATTGCTGCATTTAAAAGAGCGGTTGGAACATTTGAAGTAGTTTAATGCAACGCGCTCAAGTAATTCACGTCATTGCGGGCTTGACCCGCAATCTGTTCATTCATAGCACAATGTTCAATCTAGGTAAAATCTAAATCACGTTTCAATTAGGCAGATCCCGGATCGAGTCCGGGATGACTTAAATAAAAATTATTATCGGACCTAATAATCATGTTCATTAAACCAGCCAGCGGATAAATCTTTCATTTCGGGATTCTCCTTTTTGATCAACTCAATTTTCCATTCTCTTTTCCAATTCTTCAACTGCTTTTCTCTATTTATAGCATTAGCCATGCCTTGTATCTCTTCATAATAAACTAACTCATGACAATTGTACTTATTGGTAAATCCGCCAAAAACCCCAGTTTTATGTTCATATACTCTCTGTTCGATGTTAGAGGTAACTCCGATATAAAAAGTTGTTCTATTTTTATTTGACGTGATGTAAACAAAGCCTTGTTTATTAATATCTTGAAACATGCACTTGCACTAAAGTTAATTGACCAAATCTATGTATTTCCTATCTTGCAATCATGAAGCACTTATTCGTTCTCTCAATTCTCGTAAGCTTTTCATTTGCTTTTAAATCTGACGACCCACCCGCCGCATTAGACGGCACTTGGATTGTTGATTTAACGCCATCGCCAAAATCGGAGAAATACACCCAAGAAATGACTTTAAGAGCTACCAATAGAGTTATGCTTAAAGGCACATTTTATGGCAGCGAGATTGAAGACTCAGAAATAAACCACCATTGGCCCAACCTGCATATTGGTTTTAAAACAAGCGATGCGAGCCACGACTATTTTCATACGGCCTATTTAAAAAATGATACGCTCTTTGGCACCACTTTTTGCCCCGGTCGTGGATTATTGCAACCTTGGACGGCAGTAAAAAAGAAAGATTAGGTTTTTGATTCAATTTCTTTTAAAAAGAAGCTACTCCAAAACGTTTCATTTTAAGCACTTTATAGTCGGGTTACTTAGTTGAGCATTCCCCATTAGTGTAGTGTAACCAAACGCTTATAAAGTGGGCACATTCAAAATACAAGCTTCTTAAAGCGTGAACGTTAAGCCTAAAAACAACTTATGAGATTCGTAATTATCGCTAGCCTTTTGGCCTTTATTCTCTATTCGTGCAAACAAGATGCTAAACCCAGTACGTCAATTGAAGAAAGTGACAGCATTGTAGAACACATAGCCGATGAAATTGACACTACACCAACCAACGTAATTGACTCAATTAAGCCCACCGTTGTAGTTGACCCAACACCAGCTTTGGTGACGGAAAACAAGGCCGCAACTTTAAATTTTACAAAGCCAAAACCACCGCAAACATTCAGTTTCAACACTCAAAAAGACAGCACGTTTGTTGGTGAAGAAGGCACTAAAGTCACTTTTCCTGCAAATGCTTTGATTGATAAAAATGGAAAACCGATTACTGGCGCCGTTGAAATAGAACTTACAGAATACTACACCAATTTTGATATTTTAAAGGCGAATCTTAGCACAAGCAGCAATGGCAAGCAACTAGAGACAGGCGGAATGATCAACGTAAAAGCCTTACAAAATGGCAGGGAGTGTAAGCTTGCCAATGGCAAAAGCATTGAGATTGAGTTTGAAAGCGAAAACGCCCAAAAAGACAGCATGCAAATTTTTCACGGCGAAAAAGTTGAAGCGAATAATGTGATGAATTGGGTAGCGCAAGAAGAAAGTGAAGCTGCTGCAAATGATACCGATGAAATAATAACATTAGTTACATACGAATCAACCCCAAAGTTTCCAGGTGGAATGGAAGCGTTAATGAGCTTTTACAAAAAGAATATCGTTTTTCCTGAATCGGCAAAAGATTCTTGCATTCAAGGCAAAGTATTCGTGGCTATTACCGTAAATGAGAAAGGAAAAGTAATTAGAACAGATATAGTTAAAGGCATAAGACCAGATTTTAATCAAGCAGCATTAAAAGGACTCGAAAACCTTCCAGATTTTGAAGTACCTGACAATCCTATACTGTTTTTCCCTCGATTTTACCTTCCCATAAACTTCAAAATTCGTGGATGTGCCAAACCCAAAATCTTAGATGGAAAAGCCCGCAGCCTTCCGCCATTACCGAACACATCAAACAATGGTGAATACGAAGCCAATTTACTTGTTTTTAAAAGCACTCGCCTCGGCTGGATCAATTGCGATAGGTTTACAAGGACAAACCGTACACTCTACACCCAAAATGTAAATACTGAAGCTGAAACCTATACAAACTGTTACCTCATATTTCATGAAATAAATAGTGTTATGCCTTCTTACCCAAATTCAACAGGCTTTAAGTTTTTAAATGTCCCTGTTGGCAGCAAGGTTACTTTGGTAGCAATTTCGGCAGAAGACGATGAATTGAAGTACGATGTTCAAACCTTTAAAACCCAAAAGGGTAACTCTAAACGCATTCAACTAGAAAAAGGCGATGAAGAAGCGTTTAAAGAATTGCTTAAAGAGCAGGGCGTTTAATAAAACTTGAACTAACCTTTTACCAAAAAGAAGGATTACATTAAATTCAATTTTTATTATTGCCGATTAACAACACGTGAAATTATTGGCCATTGCCCAACCCACTCTATAAAAAGCTTGGTATAAAAGACGGATTCACCTTAAAGTTGGTAAATCAGCCTGCTGATTATTACTTGTTTTTTGATGAGTTTCCTGATCAAGTTTCAGAAGCTGAAGAAGGAAATACCAAAATCGACTTCATTCATCTATTTATTGAAAGTCAGAAAGATATGTTTGAACATTTTCCAGCTCTGGCAAAAGAGATAAAGCAAAACGGAATGATATGGGTTTCTTGGATTAAGAAATCAGCAAGCATTCCAACCGATGTTGATGGCAACTTTGTGAGAGCATTTGGATTGAGCACGGGATTGGTAGATTGCAAGGTCTGCTCAATAAATGATAAATGGTCGGCAATGAAATTTGTTATTAGAATAAAAGATAGAATTAAATGAATACACCACAACAACTGGCACTGCACCTTAGACAAGTATATTTTGGAGGCAACTGGACTTGGAGTAATCTGCGCGACAACATTAAAGAAGTTTCGCTAAAACAAGCCACCCAAAAATTTGAAAATCTAAATACCATTGCCACTTTAACCTTTCACATTCATTACTTCGTAAAAGTGCAACTTAAGCTTTTAAAAGAAGGTGTTTTAGAAGGTAAAGATGCTGAAAGCTTTGATCATCCAAAATTTGAAAATGAGCAAGATTGGATTGCTTACAAAAACGAGATATTTAAAGAAGCTGAAGAGTATATTGAGCTTTTATCTGATTTTGATGAAAAACAAATTTTTAATGTGCTAATTGAAGAAAAATACGGCTCGTACTTCCGTAATTTCTTGGGCTTAATTGAACACACCCATTACCATTTAGGGCAAATTGCTCTAGTTAAAAAACTTACTACTAATGAACCTTGAAATTCTACCATTCAAGCAAGAGTACGTTAATTCACTCCTTAAAATCTTTGACCAAAATGTTCCTGAGTATTTTGACCAAAGCGAAAGAGATGATTTTGCTCATTACTTAAAAGAAGAAACTGAGCTATATTATGTTGCTACTCTTGAAGGTGAGATAGTTGGTTGTGGTGGCATCAATTACGCCAAATCAGATAAAAATGCTGCAGTAATTAGCTGGGATATGATTGCGCCCCAACATCATGGAATAGGCATTGGCAAACAGCTCTTGCTAGACAGAATCGACATGCTAAAAAAGCAAGAAGGAATCAATAAAATCATTGTCCGCACTTCTCAGCACACCTATATTTTCTACCAAAAAATGGGATTTGAACTTCTTTACACCAAAAAAGACTATTGGGCACCTGGAATTGATTTGTACAATATGGAAATGAATATTTGAGTTTAACGTGAGAAGTTTAAGGTTTAAAGTCACTGTACTTCCCAAACTTTGACTTGAGACTTCGGGCATAAAGATTCCTGATAAATCATACGTCAGACAACACTTGCAGGGCTGGTTATAGTTGTCAGACGTTAACAAGACATTGGACTAAACTTCCTCCACCCTAATCACATTCACAAGGCAGTTGTTAGCGGCGAGTTCATTGGCT
>JBMYOR010000055.1:0-10422 GCA_049599535.1 Bacteroidia bacterium
AAATGGAAAATTAAATGTATCTGCTCTTGGCTCTTATCCATCAAGTGGGCTAAAAAAAGGTGTTGTAGTAAATATAGATGCTACAACTGATGCTATAAAAAAAGCAGTTGAGCAGGCTCAAAAAATGATTGAAGAGTTACGTCAGCAAGGCGATATGTATTTAAACGCAAGCCGAAACCTCTTACAATCCATGAAAAATGCAGGTGTAGAAAACCCTATGCTCGACGAAATGATGGCACCCGAATCACCTGATGGAGTAGACCCTGCAGGAGCTGAAGTACACAACTAAGATTTGATGTCATTATTCATTTTCTGGAATTTTGATCCTGAAATAGTACACTTGCCCATGTTGGCTCCGCGCTGGTATGGGCTTTTGTTTGCCATAGCTTTTTATGCAGGCTATTTAATACTGAGAAAAGTTTGGCTTAAAGAAAAACTTACTGAAAAAAGCCTTGATTCATTATCGTGGTACGTGATTTTAGCCACTATAATTGGCGCCAGGCTTGGCCATGTTTTGTTTTACGGCCCATGGTGGGATATTACCGACGACTTTGGTACCGTTTTGCAAGAAGGTTACTTTAGCCATCCAATTAGTATTTTAAATATTAGAGAAGGTGGCCTTGCCAGCCACGGAGCTGCATTAGGTATTTTATTTGCCCTATGGCTTTATCAGCGTAAAGTTAAAATCGGAAAATCCTATTTATGGATTGTAGATAGATTGGTTATTGTGGCTGCAATTGGTGGCGCATTTGTGAGGTTTGGCAATTTTACCAACTCAGAAATTATTGGTAAACCATCTGACGTTTCTACCGCCGTAATATTTGGCTATAATTCAATGAATAGGCTTGATCAAAACATTAGCGACGATACTAACGGACTTCTTGGGTATGATTTGCAAAGCCGCAACCAAACCGAAAAAGTTGATGATGATACCTACGCCGTTTATGATTTAACACTGAATTTTAATGGTTCAGAAAAATCATTTACCAACTTTATTAAATATGGTTTGCCTGGTGTTTTTAATACAAGCAATCGATCATACAGGCACACGTTGTTTAACGGATCGCAAGAATTTGAAATTGCAAAATCAAATGGCGCACTAAGTGCCAAACTTAAGTTGTTGGCATTGCCAAGGCACCCGGCTCAACTGTATGAAGCTGTTTGCTATATTTTAATATTTATATTATTAATGCTGATTTATGGTAAATATGGCACTAATACACCTGAAGGCTTAATGCTTGGTGTTTATTTAGCAACGGTTTTTACAGCTAGATTTTTTATTGAATTTGTTAAAGAAAATCAAGTTGATTTTGAAGACGATTTGAGCCTTAATATGGGGCAAAACTTAAGTATACCGTTTGTAATTATTGGTGTTTTGTTAATTGTGCGCAGCCTAATGAAAAAAGCATCAAAAAGCTAATTATTTAACTTTTACATACAATAGGCACTTTAAAAGCATAATAATAAAAAGTGCCTTTATAATTGTGTAAAATATTCTTTAATAAAGATAATTGTCTTTTCAATATCAGGGGCAAGTATGCGGTCTTCGTTAAGGGTAGGAACCACTATTCGGTAGGCTTTTACGAGCTTTGTGGTGCTGGTTGATTTGATCAAATCCTCTCGTAAATCCCAAGCCTGAGCAGCCATCATTAGTTCAATGGCTAAAACGGTTCTTACATTATCAATTATTTTAACGCATTTGGTAGCGGCATTGGCCCCCATGCTTACATGGTCTTCTTGTCCATTACTCGATGGGATTGAATCTATACATGCAGGTGTTGCCAATTGTTTGTTTTGACTAACAATTGATGCTGCTGTGTATTGCGGAATCATAAAACCGCTGCGAGTACCTGGTTTTGGTGTTAAGTAAGCAGGCAAATTTCGAGTCCCGTTTAATAGTAGGTATCCCCTGCGTTCACTTATGTTGGCCAGTTCGGCCATTGAAATGCCTAAAAAATCGAGTGCTTGGGCCAGCTCCTGACCATGAAAATTGCCACCCGAAATTATTTGATCTTCGTGGTTAAATACCACTGGGTTATCAGTAACCGCATTCATTTCTGATTCAGCTATACTACGGCAATGCTCAATGGTAGTGTAAGTGGCGCCATGCACTTGAGGTATACATCTAAAGCTGTAAGGGTCTTGAACCGCTTGATTTTTAGCATCGTTTAAGCCGCTATCTTGTAATATGGTTCTTATTTTTTCGGCACTTTTTTGCTGACCTACATGCGGTCTTATTCTGCCAAGGCCTTCAAAAAAAGGATTAGTGCGGCAGTTGTATCCTTCAAGCGATACAGCGGCAATCTCATGCGCGGCATGCCAAAGCTTGTATGATTCAATTAGGCAGTAGGCCAAATGAGCGAGCATAAACTGTGTGCCGTTTAGCAATGCTAAACCTTCTTTTGCGCTGAGTTTTATTGGGCTTATTTGAGTAGCCTTTAGGGCAGTTGCGGCATTTGTAAGCTGTTGTATATAATACACATCACCTTCTCCCATTAGGGCTAGGCTCATGTGCGCCAAAGGAGCTAAATCGCCTGATGCACCTAATGATCCCTGCTCATGTATTTTTGGCCATATTTTGTTATTGTAAAAATCAATTAGCTGTTTAATTATTATTGGCCTTACGCCTGAGTAACCATAAGAGAGTGATTTGGCTTTTAAAAGCAAAATGAGTTTTACAATATGGTTTGATACTATTGCGCCTGTACCACAAGCATGAGATCTTACAAGGTTTACTTGCAGTTGGTCAAGCTCAGAGTTAGGAATTACAGTATTGCATAGCGAACCAAAGCCAGTATTAATACCATAAATTGCTTCAGTGCCATTTTTTAGTTTCTGCTCAAGAAACGCTCTATTTTCTGCTACCGCTATTACTGAGTCATTATCAACAGTAATGGTTTTATTTTGAGAAATAATTTCGTTTAAATCGCAAATACCCCAAAAGCTATGATCTATTTTGTATTCCATTTTATTGCTTTAGCGTTTCAATAATCTCATTTATTTCAAGTTCGGTTTGCTCACCACTAATTAGGTTTTTTAGCTGATACTTTTTGTTATTAAACTCAGTTTCGCCCGCAATAAGTGCAAATGGAATATTTCGTTTTTCAGCAAATTTTAGCTGTTTTCCAAACTTGGCTTTTGAAACATAAAGCTCGGTGGCAACACCTTGGTTTCGCAGGTGGTTGGCTAACTCAAAATATTGTGCATTAAAGGCTTCATCAAGGTTTAGTACAAGTACTTTACAGGCTTCATCTAAGTGCTCAGGAAAAAGGTTAAGTTGTTCCATAACATCATAAATTCGTTCTGCGCCAAACGATAAACCAACACCTGGTACATTTTTTACACCAAAACTTTCGGTTAAATTATCGTATCTGCCACCGCTAGCTACCGATCCCATTTTTACACTGTTTAATACCACCTCGTAAATAGTACCTGTGTAGTAGTTAAGCCCCCTAGCCAAACTAAAATCAATGCTTACTTGGGCATTATTAAATTGGCAATTTTGGGTATAGCTCAATACATCTATAAGTTCATCGGCTCCTTTTTGTCCCACATTATCACTTGGCAATAAGGTTTTTAGCTTTTTAATTCGCTCGTAATTACTGCCATCAATGGCTATAAAGTTTTTAATTTTAATAATATCATCAGTTCCAAAGCCTTTTTCAGCAAGTTCTTTCTCTACACCATCAACACCAATTTTATCAAGTTTGTCAATAGCCACGGTCATTTCAATCAATCCATTGGCTTTTTGTAAAGTTTGCGCTATACCGGCCAATACCTTTCGGTTGTTAAGTTTAATGGTAGAACTTGGCAGTTTCAATTTTGAAAATACCGCATCAACTATCATTACAAATTCGGCATCGCTAAGCAATGAGTTTGTTCCGGCAACATCAGCATCGCATTGGTAAAATTCTCGGTACCTGCCGCGTGCGGGTCTATCAGCTCGCCACACTGGCTGTAATTGATATCTTTTATAAGGTAAGCCTAACTGGTTGTGATTTTTGGCAATAAACCTAGCAAACGGAATTGTTAAATCATACCTAAGGCCTTTGTCGGCAATTTGGGCTCTTATTTTCTTCAGATTCTCTTTATCAAGGTCGTCGTTTTCAAGGGATTTTAAAAAATCGCCAGATCTCAATATTCTAAATAAAAGCTGATCTCCTTCATCACCATATTTACCTGTAAGGGTTTCAATATTTTCCATTGCAGGGGTTTCGAGCGGTTCAAAACCAAAAGTTGCGTAGGTTTCTTTAATAGTATTGAAAATAAAATTACGCTTAACTAAATCGTTTTTAGAAAAGTCTCTGGTTCCTTTTGCGGTGTTTGTTATGGGCATTAGGTCAAAAAATTTCACGCGAAAGTAAGTCCTTGTTGAGCAAATTGGAAAAACGCATTTCGTGCTCATTTATAATTGATGTACCATAAATTATCTAATAGTTTAAGGGATTATAAAAAAAATAAATATGTGCTTAAAATGCCTATTTACACGGTTTTAGAATTTAAAATGCTTGATTCAGTTAAATTGATTATTTTGGTTTCTAAATCCCAGTATATGAACCAACTTTTACGCTATGCTGCCCTGGCTGTTTTCTCTCTTTTTATTTTCAATACATCAATAGCTCAAACAAGCTATTGCACGCCAAAGTATTCAGGAATCGGGCATCCTACATCACGTGTGGCCACACCATTTTTTACCCACTTTTTAAGGGTTTCGTTGTCAGAAATTGATAAACAAACCGCGGCGCCAAATTCAATTTATACCAGTAATGTGTATCAAGATTTTACCAAAACTGATACGGCCAAGCTCACTCAAACGGGTAAATACCCATTAAACATTGAGTTAGGCAATGGTGCCAATACCCAAACCTTTGCCATTTGGATTGATTATAACCATAATAATGTATTTGAATCGATTGAGCGCGTGGCGGCCCGCACCGATGTAGCTAATGTGGGTAACCATAAGCATAATTTTACCCTTACAATACCGGCAAATGCGGTTGTAGGGTATACTCGAATGAGAATTGGTACATTATACGGTACCAAAATTCCTGATCCTTGTAATAATAGTAGAGCTGATAATTTTCCTGCTCAAATTGCAGATTGGTCACAGCATTTTCAAGATTATACCATTGAAATTGTAAAGCCTAATATTCAGCTGTTTAAAGATATTGAAGTAACCCATACCAATTTTGATGAACTAGAGATTGGAAGCTCGGCCAACGAGATTTTGAGAATTGATGTAACTACCAATTTTGATGGTGTAATTAGCCCTTTACAAGTTGATACCTTCTTTTTAAGCTTATTTGGATCAACAGATCCTTCAGATATTGCGAAAGCAAGCTTGTATTACACGGGTAAAAATCCAAATTTTCATACCAATAATTTAATTGACACTTTAAATAACCCTGGGGTTGATTTTACACTTAATAGCGATAGAGATTTAAAGCAAGGTACCAATTACTTTTGGTTAGCGGTTGATATTGATAATGACGCACTGCTAAATAGTAGGGTTGATGCTAGGTGCAATGGGGCACATGTAATTACAAAAAGAATACCTGATAATGGAAATCCGGTAGGCGATAGGCCAATAGGTTACTGTAATTCAAAAGGGAACAGAAGCATGTTTGTATATGTAAGGCGTGTTTTATTTAATACCATAAATGTATACAGTACTTGGAACAATAGTGGTTATTCAAATTTTACAAACAGAACTACAGAAATTGAAAGAGGCGACTCGGTAACCCTAACGGTTGAAGTGGGTAATGGTGTAAACAATTCGTTTACAAGAGCATGGATCGATTTTAATGCCGATGGAGATTTTAATGATGCCAATGAGATGGTGTTGTTTGATAGTATTACCACGGCATCTGCTACAACATTTACCTACGGTCCGGTATCTCAAAAATTTAAAGTGCCTGCAAACGCAAAAGTGGGCCCAACTCGAATGCGTGTTATTTCTGCATCTAAAACTGATGTAGCTCCTTGGAAACCAGCTCCGAATCCTTGCGATGAAGAAGTTGAAATTGGTGAAGTGGAAGATTACACTGTTTATATTATTGAAGATGGAGAGCCAGTGGCAGATTTTTCGTTTAATACGGTTTGCAGCGGCGATAGCACTAATTTTAGAGATAGATCAAATACCTACAATACCACTTTTTATAAAATAGATTCTTGGAACTGGGATTTTGGCGATGGTAATACATCAACTGCGCAAAACCCAAATCACAAATACGCCAACTCTGGTACTTACAAGGTGCGGCTTATAGTAAATACCAATAAGCCAGGCACGCCTGATACCGTATACAAAGTGGTAACGGTAGAAAGCCCAATGGTAGATTTTAGTTACAATACCAGTTTATCTAAAACTCCAATTACGTTTACCGATCAAACCAGAGATGCCAATGTAGTGTATTGGGAGTGGAACTTTGGCGACCCAACTTCTCCTCTAAACATAGGTTTTAGCCCTACGGCACAAATGCAATATGATACTACGGGTAGTTACAATGTAAAATTGCTAATTAGAACCCAAGGTGGATGCCTTGATTCAATCATAAAAACGGTAAAAATTGTAAGTGAGTTATCGCCCATTGCTAATTACAATGCAAGCAGTTTTGAACCCTACAAAACCGCCGGTGTTCAAATGGTTGATTTATCGGTAAACAGGCCATCTAAATGGACATGGAAGGTAAGACCCGCATCATATAGTTTTGTAAACAGCACAAATGCAAATAGCCAAAACCCAGTAATTGCGTTTAATGATTTAAAAACTTATACCGTTACGTTAGTTGCTGAAAATGGCGCTGGTTTAGATAGTATTTCAAGGCAGTTTATTACCAAAGATTATAAAAAGCCCGAAGCTGATTTTACGGCCAATCAAACCAATGTAAAGGCGGGTCAAATTGTATCTTTTCTAAACCAAAGTACCAACGATCCTACAGTTTTGGATTGGAAATTTGGAGATGGAGATAGCTCAAGTGTAGAAAACCCAATTCACGAGTACGATTTAACAGGTAAATACACGGTGAGCCTAAATGTTGCAAACCCAGCCGGAAAAGACTCCGAAACCAAGCTCGACTTTATTGAAGTGAGCGATGAATATATAATGTGCGAATCTGATGTTACACAATCGCCATTATTTAAAGGTACGCTGTATGATTCAGGTGGTAAAAACGGAAATTATAACGCATCTGAAGATTGCCAATTTTTAATAGTTCCAGATTGTTCGGGGCCAATAACCATTGCTTTTTCGGAGTTTGGGCTAAGCTCAAATGATTATGTGCGTGTATTTGATTATGATATTGACGATGGTATTTTGGTGCCCTTGCACAGCGGCCGTGGGTTTACAGGTTTTGCAAAACCCGCCAACCTAAAAGCCACACTGGGTGCTGTATTAATTGAGATGGAAACCGATAGGTTTACCGACACTACTGGATTTAAGTTGGTTTGGGCCGCTACACCTAATGTGCCCCCACGTGCAAAAATATTAGCCGATACGGTGGGCTATATAAACAGCACCATGATTTTAGAAAACAAAACCGTAATTGGCACCAATAACTCATACTACTGGGATACAGATAACGATGGGGTAAATGATGATTCACTATCAAACATTGTTTCAGTAACCTTTGATAAACAAGGCTATACCCAGGTAAGATTGGTAGCCGAAAACTGCAAAGGAACCGATACCATATACCATACCATTAAAGTAGATTCAGCTACATCGGTACCTACGGCTAAGTTTTACGCTGATGATACAGTGATTTATGCCAATGATGAGATTAAATTTTATGATTTATCAACTCAAGGGCCTAATAAATGGAAATGGGAAGTAAAATCAGATCCTTTTAATTATTTATTCATAAATGGAACTACAGATTCAAGCCGAAATCCTGAGATTATATTTTTTGAACCTGGATATTATAATGTTACCCTGGTAGCTACTAACGATATTGGCTCTTCTAAAAAACTAATTAAAAACAAATACATTTTAGTTGAGACTAAGCGAACAATGTGTTTATGGCCATTTAGAGATTATTCGCCAGCGGGCAGAATTACTGATGACGGCGGTGATTTTCCGTATTCTGAAGAAGATTGTAACTTTTTATTATCGCCATGCGCCAAAGAAATAATTTTAAGGTTTAAAGAATTTGATTACCGACCAGGAGATTTTCTTTTTGTGTATGATGGCGAAGACAATACCGGAACACCATTGCACCCAGCAGGTGGTTTTACTTTTGGTAGTGAGCCCGGTACTGCACCATTAATTGGTAAAAGTGGTATGTTGTATTTTGAGCATAAAGCAACTGGCTTAAATAGTACCGCTGAAGGCTACGTGGCCGATTGGACCACTATACCATACGATAATCCTAGTATTGATTTTGAAATGCCAGACACTGCCTACTCAGGCGGAAATGTGGTTTTCTTTTATGATAAAACTGATGCCAAGGGCAATCCTTTTATTAAATGGAATTGGGATTTTACCAATAACGGTTCTGTAGATGATACTACGCAAAACCCAAATTACAGATTTAGCAAAAACAGATTTTATGATGTAGAACTTATGGTTCAAGCTTGTGATTTTAAAGATTCGCTGGTAAAAACTATTAGAATTATAAAGCCTAAGGGTAAGCCAAAAGCGAGTTTTACAGTTAATCAAACCAAAGGAGCAACTACCGATATATTTAAGTTTACCGATAAATCTACCAACGGCCCAGGTATATGGAAATGGACATTTGAGCCTGGTTTTGATTCTGTTTTTACCGGAAACGATACCATTTTAAATGCAAACTATACCATAATTTCTGGCTCAGATACTATTCCACAATTAGAAGTAGTTTTTAATAAGCCAGATACCTATTCGGTTAAACTTTATGTGCAAAATGGCCTTGGCAACGATTCACTTGTTAAGCGTGATTACATTGTTGTATACGAGTATTGTACTCCGCAAGTAACAAGTGGACCAACGGCGCAAATGGGTATTTCGTTTTTTGAAATGGCAGATATTAAAAATAGTTCAGACATAGGAGTTTCAGAGTACACCGATTATTCGCAAACGGTTTCAACAAAACTTACACGCGGTGCTAAATATCCAATTACAATTGCTCGAAACGCTAATAATCCAACAATGAACGTAAAGGTTTGGATTGATTACAACAAGGACGGAGATTTTGACGATACGCTTGAAAATGTACTTAGTCTGCCTAGTTCTACATCACTAGTATATACCGATACGGTGTATATAAATGCAAGCGTACCATATGGTAAAACAAAATTAAGAGTTGGAACAAGCTTAGGTACCGGTGCAAATACGCCTTGTGGCCCTAATACATTTGGCGAGTTTGAAGATTATAGTGTAATTATTGGACCAGATGAAGAAAGGCCCGTAATAACCATTAATGGCGATTATGCTACCATTAGCGAAATCGGGTATGCGTATGTAGATAGCGGAGCCACCGCTTTTGATAATATCGATGGTGATATTACATCTCAAATTATAACCTTAAACAATGTAGATACATCAACTGTGGGTACCTATTATGTATCTTATAATGTTAAAGATGCCGTGGGCAACCAAGCGCTTGAGGTTACCAGAACAGTTTTTGTAATTGCAGATCAAACCAAACCGGTGCTAACCTTAAGAGGCAATAACCCAATGGAAATTGAAGTATATACTTCATTTAACGATCCAGGTGCTGATGCCTTTGATAATATAGATGGCGATGTAACAGCCAATATAAGTGTAGAAAACACCATTGACACGGCAAGGTTAGGCGAGTACGATGTGATTTATTCGGCATTTGATAACGCAGGTAATTTTGCCGATGCTGTGGTACGAAAAGTAAGTGTGGTTGATACTGAAGCACCAATTATTACCCTTAAAGGTGCTGCCAACATGATACTTGAAGTGGGTGATGCCTATGTTGAAGATAGCGCTGAAATAAGCGATAATTATTACACCGATGTAGACCTAATTATTAGTGGTGGAGTAAATACTAATGCTGTTGGAACCTATGAGGTTTACTATGATGCAACTGATAGATCGGGCAACTCAGCCACTCAGCTGGTGAGAACCGTAGTGGTTGAAGATAACATTGGTATAAATGATATTACTCACCTTAAAAAGTTTGATGTATATCCTAATCCTGCATCAGATTTTGTGTATGCTGAATTAACAGCAAAAACATCATTAAACGGTAAGGTTACTTTATACGATGCGCTAGGCAAACAATTGGTAGCCAAGCAGGTAAGCTTTAATGGCCAAACCATTGTTAAGTTTAATGTGTCAAGCCTTAGCTCAGGCATATACTATTTAGAATTAAATAGCAAAAGCGGCAGTAGCAAGCAAAAGTTTAATATAGCAAGGTAAAAAATTCCAATAATTTAAAAAAGGCCTGATTCTATTGAGTTTCAGGCCTTTTTTTT
>JBMYOR010000056.1:0-10379 GCA_049599535.1 Bacteroidia bacterium
AATGTTCTGCTGGGTGTACCCATATTTCTTTAAACATATCCCATCTACCTAAAATCTCAACAAAGTTCCAAAAGATTACTACTGTTGGTATAGCGTACCTAATGGCATAATCAAACTTTTGGATTTTGATTAATTGTTTAATTAAATAAGCTGCCCAAAATAAAGAACCAAAAGCAACAAAATAGGTAAGTGGGTGTTTATCTCCGGCAAATTCGTTGTCGTAAACAAAGAGCAGCACTAGGTAAAAAGTCCAAATAACCATTATAAGCTCAATAAAAGTGGTTACCGCCACTGGTTTGCTATTTGCATTTTTAAAATTCAAATATTTGCTAAAACCTAGTTTGCGTTGAATCCATCCAAAAAATTGGCAATTGCTTTTATTAAATAAGTAATACAAACCAAAGGTTGAAAGCAATCCTACACTACTCATCATTACCAAATATTCAGGTTTTGTAGCTATTTCACCATTCTCGATTAAGGGTTGTATTTCAAGCCTTTGGGCTATCCAAACAAATGAAAACTCTATCCAACCTGTCCAAACAAGTACACCACCAAGCAAGCCCAACATAGTAGCTGTATTCTTATTGTTTTGCTTTACCACGCCTACTGAGAGTAACAACAAGCCCAAAAAGCCCACCGCTCCTGCACTTATAAACTTTGCACTCTGAAATATATGCTCAAGCAGCACCATTAAAGTGTGGCCCAAAGGCATTAATAGCAGCACGATAAAAAAGGCGAAAGCCCCAATTTTAATACGTTTCATTTTTATTGAATTAATTTAGAATGATTCTAAATAACAGCGCAAATATGGCAAAATACCCTTTAAATGCAATAAATATTATTTAGACAAATTCTAAATAACATGACGAAAGTCATCTTTTGGTTTCAGGAGCAAGTTACTTTTGCCCTTGTTTAAAATCATTCTAAATAAGACATGAGTAACCAAAACACCATTAAACTTTCTATACTGCTCATATTAGCAGTTTTTGTAGCATCTTGTAGCGGCAACGGAGATTCAGTAGTAGAAGTACCAACCCATTATGAATTTAATAGAGATGGAGCATCTACGGTAAGCTACAGCGGTCAAACTCAACGTATAGCTATGCTAGCCGAGCTAAGCACCTATGCCAAAACTGGCACTACTTTAGTACTTAGCGAACAGACTTTACTTAACATGTTTACCAATACAAACAGCCCATTTAACCAATCAGATTTAAACCAAGAAGGCGAAAGTAGAAAACAAATTGCCAGCAAAGTATACGGACAAGGTGATGGGCTTAGCCCTAATGATGGTGGCGCCACACAAACTTATTTTAAAGAACTTTTGATCGAACTAGCACAACTTAGTGAGCTCAATAACCAAACTGCATCTAATGGAATTGCAGGTATTGTGAGTAACGGATCATCTAACTATTTGGTAAACGCACAAGGGTTTGAACCTGTGCAGTTACTTGAAAAAGGACTCATGGGAGCCTTACTTTTTCACCAGGGTACTAATGTTTATTTAGGCGAAGAGAAACTATCGGTTTCAGGCTCTGAATTAGCACCAGAAAAAAGCTATACCAGTTTAGAGCACCATTTTGATGAAGCTTATGGCTACTTTGACTTACCTACCGATATGAGCACTTTTGAAGAAAAAGGAGAAAACGGTGAACTAAAATTCTGGGCTAAATATGCTTATTCGAGAAACGGAACTGACGGAATTGGATATGACATTGCCAACCGATTGCACGATGCTTATCGAAACGCAAGAGCCTGCATAAGTGCCAAATATGATATGGCTGACAAAGACTACGATTGCACCTATAATGAATCAATTGAAACCATAAAAACTGAATGGGAGCTGCTAGTAGCGGCCAATGCAATTCATTACATAAATGCTGCCCAAGCCAACCTTACTAACCAAGGTAATATTTGCCATTCGCTTTCTGAATGTATTGGCTTTTTACAAGGTCTTAGATATGCAAAAAATGGTTCATCTAAATTGTCGGCAACTGAGATTGATCAAATAGAAGACCTAATTGGCAGCAATTTATGGGAAGTGGTGCCTACCAACCTCACCCTTGCTAAAAACAAAATTGTCGCAAAATACACTGAACTTGAACCTGTAAAAGATCAACTATAATAGATGATGACAAACATTATTGGCTTTAAAATCTCATTTGCTGTTTTAGCTCTTTCATTTATTGCTTCGTGTGGTGGATCAGATAACGGTGCAGTAAATGATGGATACAATCGCGAAGTGCTTTTGCAAGAGTATAGTACTTGGATTCAAGATCAATATGCTACTGTACAAAACAGTATTGCTGAATTAAAAACTACTGCATTAGATTTTACACAAACTCCTGACAGTAGCAGTTTAAAAGCATTAAAAACCGCATACTTAAATGCCTATACTGCATGGCAATGGGTTGATTTCTTGAATATTGAAGGTGCCATGGAACAAAATCTTGTTGAGAGTGCCAATACTTTTCCTTGCGATACATCACTTATCGAAAAAAATATAAATGATGCCAATGGTAACCTTGACCCAATTAACCAATATGTTGCACAAGGCTTTCCAGCGCTTGATTATTTGCTTTTTTCAAGTAAAAGCACCGAAACCATTTCAGCTTTTAAAGATCAAAATAGAGCCAATTATCTTAACCTTTTAATTAACCGCTTAGAAAGCAAGTGTACTCAAGTGGTAAACACATGGAGCAGCACCGAGCAAGCCTTTATAACTGACAGCGGCTCAGATGCCGGTAGCTCTATTGCAACCATGTTTAACTCAATGCTCAAAAGCTTTGAACGGAGAACTCGTGATGCCAAAGTTGGTATTCCGGCCGGCGTAAGAACTGACAATGAAATACAGCCTGAGCAGGTTGAAGCCTTGTATTCTGGCCAGAACCTTAAGCTTGCCAAAGAGAATGTAATCGCCTTTAAAAGCTTTTTTAATTGCAGCGAAATTGATGGTTTTGACAATTATTTGAGCTATTTAGAATCTGAACGAAACGGAACTCCCCTAGCTACTGTGATCAACGATCAGTTTGACCATATTTTAAAAGCCTTAAATGCCATTGACACCGATATTAAAACATCAGTTGAAAAAGATAAATCTGTTGCAATTAATGCTTTTAACGAAATGCAAAAGCTCATTATTTATATAAAGGTAGATATGTCGGCCGAGCTTGGAATCCTAATCAATTACGCCGATAATGATGGGGATTCTTAAGGGTTTAATAGTTTAGAGTTTGAAGTTTCTAGTTAACATAGCAGGTCATTTTAAATCAAAATTCCAAGGTTTGAAGTCAAGACCTTTTGACTTTAGACAACAGACAAGAGACATTTCACGTACTGATTCAGGAATCCTTAACAATTCGGGAAATAAGAATGAACACAACGCTTCTTCTCTTGCCTACTTCCGTGTTTTTTTCGGTTTTATGATGCTGTATAGCTCCTTGCGTTTTTTAGCCAAGGGTTGGGTAAATCAGTTGTATGTCGATACCACTTTTCATTTTAAATATTGGGGCTTTGAGTGGGTTGAACCACTTGGTAATTTAGGCACACATGCACTTTTTATAGCCATAGCCATTGCGGCCTTTATGGTTATGATCGGCTGGTTTTACCAAATAGCCATCGTAATCTTTTTCATTCTGTTCAGCTATGCTGAGTTAATAGACGCCACCAATTATTTAAACCATTATTATTTCATTTCAATAGTGGCATTTATGCTCATTTGGCTACCTGCCAATACAGCATTTTCAATCGATGCGCTTAAAAACCCGAGCCTAAGAAAAATAGAAATCCCGAAGTGGAACCTTAATGTACTTAAGCTGCAAATTGGCTTAGTTTACTTTTTTGCAGGTGTAGCCAAACTAAATTACGATTGGCTTATTGAAGCCGAACCACTTTACCATTGGCTGCGATCAAAATATGATTTTCCAATACTTGGGCCATTATTTCAATACAAAGCCACAGCATATTTTTTCAGTTGGAGTGGATGCCTATATGATCTAAGCATTCCCTTTTTATTGCTTTATAAGCGCACAAGACCTTTAGCCTTTGCAGCAGTTGTTTTATTTCATATAATTACTCGTTTGCTATTTCCAATTGGTGTTTTTCCTTTTGTAATGATAGGTTCGGCTACCTTGTTCTTTAGCAGCCATTGGCATAAAGCTGTGCTAACTTGGATTGGGCAAAGGTTTAGAGTTCAATCGCCAATAAATGGGTACAGGCGCTTAAAGCTGCATATTCAAAGTTTAAACCCCCAACCTAAAAAGAAACTACAAATTAGAAACACTTTACTAAAACCCATTTTCATCATCCATTTTATTATTCAGTTGGCACTCCCTTTTCGTCATGTGCTATACTCTAGTAATTTGTATTGGAGCGAAGAAGGTTACCGCTTTAGCTGGCGGGTAATGCTCACTGACAAAGCTGGCGTGGCATTTTTTAAAGTTAAAGATGAATTGGGCAAAGAAACCTTGGTAAACCTTGACCAATACCTAACCGAGCGTCAACAGAAATACGTAGCAACAAACCCTGATTTTATGGTGCAAATGGCTAAACATATCAAATCTGATTTTGAAACCAAAGGCTACAAAAACCCAAAGGTATTTGTAGAAAGCTACCTTAACCTAAATGGCAAAGGGAGCCAAGCATTTACCAATAGCAAAATTGATATAGCGAATCAAAACTGGGGGCTTAAGCCCAAGAATTGGATTCTATCACCAAACTTTAATAAAGAGAGTTGAGATTATTTTTAATCATAATATTTATTGCCTTTAACCTGCTAACACACGCACAAGAAATAACAGGTAAAGTGGTTGACAAACGCAATTTGCCTTTGCAAAATGTGCAGGTTGCCTTAGTAAACACCACCGCTGTAACATACACCAATGCCAGCGGAAATTACCTATTAAGCGCACCTGATACTGGTTTATTCGAAATCAATTTTGCACACCCTGATATTGGCTCCTACTCTGAAACCATATTGATAAAAGCAATTGGCAATAGATTTAATGTTACCCTAATTCAAGAAACCAAAGAGCTTGACGAAGTAACCATTGAAAACGAAAGAACTGGTGCATTAACCCAAAATAGACTAAAACACATTGAAGGAACCGCCATTTACGCGGGTAAAAAAAGCGACCTAATTTTGGTAAGCAGTACCTGCGGAAATAAGGCCACTGACAATGCAAGGCAGCTTTTTGCTAAAGTTCCGGGGCTTAATATTTGGGAAAGCGACAATGCAGGGCTTCAACTTGGCATTGGTGTACGCGGATTGAGTCCAAACCGAACATCAAACTTTAACACAAGGCAAAATGGCTACGATATAGCAGCTGATGCCTTAGGCTACCCTGAGAGCTATTATACGCCACCGAGCAACGCCATTGAGCGAATAGAAGTAATTCGCGGTGCAGCAAGTTTGCAATATGGTTCGCAATTTGGCGGCATGCTCAATTTTAAATTAAACGGTGCTCCTGAAGATGAAAAATTTGACCTAAAGCTCAGAAACAGTGCCGGTTCGTTTGGCCTTTGGAATAATTTTAACAGCATTGGCGGACGATTAGGCAAATTGCATTATTACGCTTACACACAAATAAAACGCGGTAATGGTTGGCGAAAAAACTCAACTTTTAGTAGAGAAGATGCACACATTGCCTTGGCCTATGACTTAAGCAAAAAGCTAAGGGTACAAACTGAATTTACCCATATGCGCTATTTAGCTCAGCAAGGCGGCGGCCTAACCGATAGAATGTTTGAGCAAAATCCACGAATGGCCATAAGAGCACGAAACTGGTTTGCCGTTCGATGGAATGTGGGTTCTCTTGCAATCAATTACAAACCAAGCCCTTTTACTGAAATTAATAGCAAAACTTTTGCCTTACATGGCAAAAGGCTGGCGCTGGGTTATTTAGGCACCGCCAACTCAACCGACCCAATGGGCAACCGCGATTTACTTAGTGATGAATACAACAACCTAGGGCATGAAACCCGATTGATACATCGTTATAAATTGGGAAAAGAATTTGCCGCTTTTGCCACAGGAGTTAGATTTTACCAAGGCAATACTGTAAAACAACAGGGCGATGCCGATGATGGATTTGGTGCCAATTTTAGCTATTTAAACCCCGATAATTTAGAGCGCAGCGATTTTGTATTCCCTAGCCAAAATGTGGCATTTTTTGCTGAAAATATATTGCACATAAACCACCGTTTAGTAATTACTCCAGGCCTTAGGTACGAATGGATTAAAACCCAAGGCCAAGGTATTTTTAGAGAAATAAGAACCAACCTTGCTGGAGACACATTGCTCGATAAAAGCACTTTTAGCGAATTAGAGCGCAGTAGAGATTTTTTGCTTTTTGGCATTGGAGCAGAGTACCATTTAACCGAGCATATTGAGCTTTATGGCAATATTTCGCAGAATTATAGGGCAATCAATTTTAATGATATGAAGATTGTAAATCCCAACTTTAAGGTAGACCCCAACCTTGAAGATGAACGCGGTTTTAATATTGATTTTGGCGCGCGCGGTAGGGTAAAACAACTTTTGAATTTTGACCTAAGCGCTTTTATGCTCAGTTACCAAAACAAAATTGGCGAGGTGCTTCAAGAAGATCCTGATATGTTTAGGGTTTATCGTTTGCGCACCAATATTTCTGATGCCATTACATACGGCCTTGAAACCTTTGCCGAGATTGACTTGCTTCAAATTAAAGAAAATGAAAACCGACACGGCGCATTGGTTCTATTTACCAATATTACCGCCATGAACGCAAGATATACTGGCAGCAAAGAGCAGGCTTTTTATAATAAACGAGTTGAATTGGTTCCTGAGTTTATGCTTAGGAGCGGCATCACTTACCAATACAAAAACTTCAAATTAAACGCCCAATACAATTACACATCACAGCAGTTTACTGATGCTACAAACACCAAAAGCTCGGCAAATGCTATTCACGGCATTATTCCAGCGTTTGGTATTTGGGATGCCTCTGTTGCTTACCATAAAAACTGGTTTTCGGTTAGCAGTGGAATAAACAACCTGAGCAACAACATGTACTTTACACGAAGAGCTGCTGGTTATCCTGGCCCAGGTGTAATTCCTTCAGATGGCCGCAATTGGTATTTAACCATTGGGGTTGATTTGTAAAAAACTTAATAGGGGTATAGGGAATGCTGCCACTATTCAATTCGATGGAATGAATTCCATCGTTTCTGATCAGTAGCGAGCGATTTCAATCGCTCGCACATATGAATAAGTGAACATTAAACGATATCCCTTCAAAATTAAATTCAAAACTGAACCTATAAGCATTTGAAGAGAAAACATGATTGGTTAATAAAAGGGTGTGTATTCAAACTGGAATTTTTTGAATCAGAGTTCTTAAAACAGTATCTTTCATGATCGCATATGCAGCTTAGCAAAAACATTACATTGATTTTGTCTTTATTTTTTTTTAGAAGTTCAATCAATGCCCAAGTAGGGGTAAAGTTTTTTAAAGACTATTACGCCTGTAGTTATGGCGTAATAGATACTGTTAGTGGTGATACCTTACAAACTCCGCAGTTTACAGATTATCGCCTTGTAGGTAACCATTATGTAGTGAATCAAAATGGTGCTTATGGTATATTAAGCGCTAAAACTGGCAAACTTTTAATTGATTGTAAATACAATGCGTTAAAAACAAGATGGCGAAACTTCAACTATAGAAAACCAAGTCCTTACGGTAACTGGTATCTGTTTTATAATGGAAAATGGTGGGGGCTTTTACATACCAAGAAAGGAGAAGTAATCCCCGCAAGTTTGGCCGATCCACACGCGAATTTATTGAGTAAAAGAAGCAACAAAAGGCAAAACTGCTATTTTGATACCTTAGGAGCCGTAATGTGCTTTGAAGCTTATGACGATGTTTTTCATGGTGCAGATTATTTCACTTTAATTAGAAATGAACATGTGTTCGTTGCAAATAGAAAAGGTGAGCTCCTTGTGAATGATTCATTTAATACAGCAGATGTTTTAGCCAATAATCATTTCTATTTCGAAAAAGATTCCTTGAAGGGTTTTTATAATAGCTCGGGTCGGCTTTTTTATGCCACCACCAAGTCTATTGAAAGTTTGAATTTTCGTAAGGAATTAATTTCATATAACTCTTCTAAAATAATAATAGTAGATGGTAATAATTGGGGCTATCTAAATATGGAAGGCGAGATACTTGAATGGATTTTGGAGCCTGTTTTTGATACTATTATGGTTACCAAATATGCAGGCGATTATAATTACAAGCGTAATTTATGTAAAGCCATAGATAATGCCGGAAAGTATTGGCTAATTGACGAAAATGAGCAGAAAATACAAGTTAAGAACGCCGATAAATTAGATCTGAAAGTTTGGATAGAGGATAATGGAAGTGCAAAGTCTGTTGTTTATGAAGTCTTTTATTTTAAGCACAAAGGACTTTACAAATACAGCAGTTTGAGCAAGAAGCATATTCAAATTGCATCGGCAAATGACTTTGAGCTACACAATGGGCACCTTTTTGTAAAAATGCGGAAAAAGTGGTTTTATTACAATGAGAATGAGCTTACGCCGCTAAAGGCTAGTGAATTCTATTTTCTCTCAAGCGAAAAGGTTTTTCTATATAGAAATAGAGGAATACAAACGTTTAATGCTGATAAAGTTCAGTTTAACAAGGAGTATTATAATGAAATATTCTGCGGAAAAAATGGGGTAGATGCTATTGACGAAAATGGCGGCTTGGCCCGTTTTGAAGGTAGCTCAGCATTAAAATTGGAAAATAGATGCCAAATAATTGAACAAGACGTTGGTGGCGTGGTAAAACTTGGACTTTTTGATACACTTAAAAGAGGTCTGCTTTTTTATCCTGAATTTGACACCATAATAATAGCACGTGATAAGCTTGCCTATTTAACAAGAGGAGAGGAGCAGTCGATTTATAATGTGGCTAAGCAGCAATTTATTACAGAGCCAGGTAAATATCCAATTGTTGAGCTAAAACCAAATAAGGGTTGGTATCGCTATGGATACGACTCAAGCTCTTGCATTCATTTATTTGACGGTACTCAAATTGCCAAATGGCAAAAGATCATCTACTTTGAAGATTTTGATGATAAAAGCTATTTCGCCGCAACAGATACTAATGCCATGGGCTTACTGAACAGGGCAAACCCCAGCAAATGGTTGGTAAAGTCAAAGTATTGCGCCATTTCAGCTTATGATGCTAAAACAAAACGAGCTTCGGTAAGAGCTTGCCCCATTGAGCGTTTTTACCAAAGTGGATACTGGGACGAGCCTGTAGATCCACAAAATGGCCAATGGGGTGTGGTAGATTCTACAGGAGAGTGGTTGGTTGCTCCCAAAAGCATTTTTCCTATCAACCTTAAAAATGAAAACCAGTTCATTAAAACTTACAGTGGCTACGAGCTAATCAATTTGAAAGGTGATGTGCTTTGGGACAAACGCTATCAATTTATTGATACTTTTACTGCGCAACAAGGGGCATATTGGGTGGGTGATAATCTTAAAAACCGCGGATTGAGAAAGCTAAATGGTGACTTTTTAATTAAGGACGAATACAATTGGATTAAAGAAGTTAACGATACTATTTATGCTTTAAAGTGGCCAGTTGAAAAGCCAGAGAAAGGAACTTCTTATCCTGAAGATCATGCAGATGGTAAAAATGCGATAAGCAAATTGCAGGTCTTTTATTTTGACAAAAAGTGGAAGCCCATTGAATTAAGTGGCCTAGCCAGAGTGAATTTTATAAAAGATCATGTGAACTTGGAATGGGAGCCGCAACTTGACCTTAATGGTGTAAAAGGCAAGAAGTACACACCAATTTGCGAATGGGCGGTTGATGAATATTTAAATTCAAATTCAGTAATTGAAGACAATTGGAATAATAATAATTACTGGGCAAGTCTTAGCTTTGGAACTACTTTGCCAATTTACCGAATGCCCCAAAATGTGTTTTATCGCAGCCCTAGATATATTGACTTCGAGTATCAGAACATGACCGTAAATGGCACCAATTATGGAGCTTATGTAGAAACTGAATATTTAGGCGGCACCATTGGCCCAGGCGCCCAGCAGTATACAAGTATGGAATTCAAGAATGTGATTTTTGAAAATGGCGAGATAAAAGAGCTCGAATTGTGGAAAGTTGTTGACAAGAAATGTCTATATGCGCTAAACGATAGTTTGGTTAAAAGACTAAAAAAATTGGAGCTAGACATTGACTGCGGAAAAGATGGTTTGGTAATTTATCCTTTAATGGAACATTTTATTGTTACAAACGACTCACTTACTTTCTTAATTCAAAACGAAACCGAGTATTATGAAACCACTTTTGATAGCATTAGTATTAAGT
>JBMYOR010000057.1:0-10337 GCA_049599535.1 Bacteroidia bacterium
GGCTTTTAAAGTGATGCTGTAAGTAGCATCGGCTAAGGCTGATCCTCCGGCTACTGTAAAACTCCAGTCGCCACTGCCATCTGCAATTGTTAAGCCTATGCTTTTTGAACCAGCAAAAATCTCTACTGTGCTGTTGGCTTCAGCTGTTCCTTCAAAGCTCGGCGTGTTATCATTCGTCTCATTATCTGTACTTGATGATCCACTATCTGAACTCGCTAAAAGGTCAGCGGCACCTGGGGTGCTTGGGGCTGATGTATCTACTATTATACTTAAGCTTGAACTGGCAACACTTGTATTGCCAAAGTTGTCTGATGCTTTTGCCGTAATGGTATGTGAACCGTCGCTTAAGGCTGAACCACTTGGAACCGTAAAACTCCAATCACCTGAACCATCAGCGGTAGTTGTTCCTAAGCTTGTTGAGCCAGCAAATAGCTCAACTGTGCTGTTGGCTTCAGCTGTGCCTTCAAAAGTTGGCGTGTCATCGTTGGTTTCATTATCTGTTGCTGATGAACCACTATCTGAACTCGCTAATAGATCTGGAGTGCTTGGCGCATTTGGTGCACCTGTATCAATAGTGATGCTTAATCCGGTACTTGCAGAACTTATATTTCCGGCCGCATCGGTGGCTTTTGCTGTGATACTGTAAGTAGCATCGGCTAGTGCTGATGCACTTGGAATAGTAAAGCTCCAATCGCCGCTACCATCAGCGGTAGTTGTACCCAAACTTGCTGAACCTGCAAATAGCTCAACAGTACTGTTGGCCTCGGCGGTCCCTTCAAAACTTGGTGTGTTATCGCTTGTCTCGTTATCGGTATCTGATGATCCGCTATCTGAACTTGCTAATAAATCAGGAGTGCTTGGGGCACTTGGTGCAGTAATATCTATAGTAACACTAAAGTTACTCGATTTTGAACTTGTATTATCGGCAGCATCTGTGGCATCAGCTGAGAATACATAGGTACCTGCACTTAAAGAAGTAGCAGTATAATCATAACTCCAATCTCCTGAACCATCGGCCGTAGCTGTTCCAATGCTAGTTGAACCCACATATATTTCAACTGTGCTATTAGCTTCCGCCGTACCACTAATTATTAGTGTTTGGTCGTTTGTAATTTCATCGGTTGATGAAATTCCGGTATCATCAGAAATTGATGCAAATGCCGGGGCATTTGGTGCCGTATTATCAATAGTATATGTTTCGTCAGAATCATAAGGAATATTTGAAATGGTAACCGAAATGCTTCCTTGATTTTTAAGTTGTAATTCAAGAACACCATCGTTGGCAACTGTAACAATGGTTACATCCCATTCATCATCTGTTCCCGTAGTATTAACTGATGCAACACTGCTAATTGTTCCTGTTACTGAACCAGTGGTATTAAGCTGAAAATCTGATGCAGAAACACCACTAACGTCAGAACCAAATGTTACTCTAAACACAACGGTGGTTGCATTGGTGCTTGCAGCAGTTGGATTTTGTCTTACAATTTGGTCAACTGTGGTTGATCTACCTGTACCTTCAAGATTTATATCATAAGGATCTTCATCTGAATCATTATTATCTATAGATATCGCTGCGGTTTTGGCACCAGCGCTTGTAGGATCAAATTCTATTGAAATATTGGCTGTACCGTTAGGTGAAATACTTGTACTAGGTGTTATTGACCCTACCGAAAACTCACTGGAATTGGTTCCTGTAATTGTAATTGGCGTTGAAATGGTTAAGGTAGCTTTTCCCGTATTTTCAATAGTGAAAGTTTGAATGCTATTACCTCCAATATTTACATTGCCAAAATCGAAGGTTCCGCCATCGGCATAACTTGTTGACCCCAGTTTTATATTCATTTCAGGTTCTGGATTTACAAGCAGTTCCTTATTTGCTGCCAAGGAACCAGAGGTTCCAGGAGTAGCCAAAGTTAAAATGGCAGCATTACCGTTGGCATCCTTAATTGTTCCGCCATTTAAAACAAGCGCACTTGTTGATAGATAATCAAGATCATCGCTCCTATCGCCAGCCTGAATGGTATAATTAAAAGTAAGAGTGGCTGTGCTTGAGCCCGATGAGTAATTAACCGTTCGGTCAGTTGTTCCAGTTTCTAAGGTCAACTGTGGTGTACCTGTTACGGTAACCTGCTCACTAAATACTACCTGTACATTAATTACATCTGAAGTGGTGTATGCACCATTGGTTTTTGTAGAAGTAACCGATGTTACTGTTGGAGCTGCACCGTCAATTCTAATATCTTTATTAGCGCCCAAACTTGTTGCATCACCCGGCGCTGGTATGGTGAGGGTAGCATCTACTCCACTACCGCTCTTTATTGTTCCGCTGTTTAAAGTAAGCGCATTGGCAGATTTAACATCTAAATCTGATGCCGTTTCTCCACTTTGTACGGTATATGTAAAAGTTAGTGTTGATGTGCCTGAACCTGATGAGTAGTCAACTAATGCATCGGTGGTTCCGGTTTCTAATTGTAATTGCGGTGTACCTGTAACAGTTACCGCAGCATCAAAAGTTATAGTAATGTCTATATCGTCGCCTATAACATAGGTGCCATCAGCGTTTGTTGAAGAAACTGATAGTACCACCGGCATTTGAGACTCATATGCTCCCATATCGGTAAGGCCAACTCTTGATTGACCAATTTGATCAGTTGATGGTGCGCCTGTAGCTGTACCTGCATTAATTGCAGGGCTACCTGTGCCTAGTGCCAATGTTTTAAGTGTAGCGCTTCCGTTTGTAGTAAGGCTACCCAACTTGGCGTCCAATTGAGCACTTGATGTTCCTAATAAATCGCCTGTAGTTGTTGTAAAAGCTTGACTGCCTCTATTGCCAATTAAGTTATAACCAGCAGATGTAATTGTACCTCCTAAATCTGGCTTACCGCCTGAATTTATATTATCGTCTATTACACAGTTTTTGATTGTTAAGCTGGCACCGCTTCCATCATTTTGCAAACCGCCACCAATACCGGTTGTTGATGTGTTGCCAGAAACAGTACAATTGATCATGCTCACTGCACCTGTGTTTACTCCAACTGCGCCTCCATCTTTAGTGGCTGTATTTCCGTAGAAAGTACAGTTTGTAATTGTTGTAGTGGTTGCATTGGTTCCACTTCTTACACCACCAGCATCTTCGCTAGCTATATTATTTGAAAACTCGCAATTTGATATGGTTGCTGTGCCTCTTACGTACACTCCTGCACCCCAGCGAGCCATATTTGATCTAAATGCACTGTTGGAAAGGGTTAAATCTGTTGCTGGCTCCATATATATAGCACCACCATCGTCAGTTGCTGAGTCATTTTCAAAAACACAATTTTGAACTATAATATCAGTTGCTGCATGAATTCCTGCTCCATCGTCGCTTCCTGTAGTTTTTCCGTTTTTAACGGTTAAGTATTTGAAAGTTACATCATCAGAACCAGTTACGTCGAATATTCTAAAATGACTGCTCCCTAAATTTCTTTGAATGGTAACTCCAGAGCCACCATCTATTGTTACACCCTTAGCGGCACTTAATTGCCCGCTTGTAAGCGTAACAGTTGATACCCCGCTAAATGTAATTTCATCACCATCACATGCATCTGCAAGCGCTTGTCTTAATGTTCCTGCTCCGGCATCGCTACCGCTCGTTACCACAATACCATTTGAACCCACACCCGATATATCAAAGTTGTAAGGGTTTTCATCGCTGTCATCATTGGCTATTGAAAGTGTTGCTGTTCTAGTGCCTGCAGCGCTAGGGTCAAATTGCACAGTAAATGTTAATGATGCTGAAGCGGCAATACTAGAACTACTTGGTTGCGTTGTAACTGTAAAGTCAGCAGCGTTTGTACCGCTTACTGCTACAATTGGCGAACCACTTAAACTCAAGGCACCTGCACCAGTATTTTCTATTGTATAGGTTTTAGATATAGTTCCACCTGTAACTTGCGTACAACCGAAATCTGTATAATCTGTAGTACTAGGCGTTGCATCGCCATCAACAATCTCAGTGCTGTTGGCTGAGATTTTGATTTCGGGAGAACCTGAAGAAAGGCCATAGCTCCAGAAATCATTTAAATAACCGACGTTTCCGCCACCATCATATCCATAGCCGCCAAAAGCATAAACAGCATTTGAACTTGTCCAAACTGCGGTTCCATATCTTCCCCCAGGAGCTGCGTTAGACGTCGTATTATACGTACCACTGGTATTTCGGGCGTTACCTCCACCCATCCATGTCCAGTCGGCACCGTCCCATTTCCATAAATCATTTAGGGCACCAAAAGTTGTTGTCGCATCAAATCCATTACCTCCAAAAATCCAAGCATCTCCATTTGCATCTAAGGTTGCCACAGCCAAATCTCTTGCTCCTGGTACATTTGAGCTCGCGGTCGTTCCTTTTGTTCCGTAGGTTCCGCCTTGACTTCTCGTGTTTGAGCCTGAAACCCAGGTCCAATTGGTACCATCAAATTTCCATAAATCATTTAACCGTTCCGCTGCAGAACCATCATAACCATAACCACCAAAAAGCCAAATATCATCGCTACCATCAACCCACATTGCATGCTCAAATCTTGCACCAGGAATATTTGAGCTTGCAGCGGTTCCTTTAGTACCAAATGTTGCCGTTTGATTTGCTCCATTTGAACCAGAAACCCAGGTCCAATTGCTACCATCCCATTTCCATAAATCGTTTAAATAACCGCTGCCAGTAGATGCATAACCGTTGCCTCCAAACAACCAAGCATCTCCGTTACCGTCAACCCAACTGCTTGAAGACTCCCTACAACCTGGAACGTTGGAGCTAGCTGCTGTACCTTTAGTTCCGTAAACACCGTGTTGATATCTGACATTTGAACCAGACACCCAAGTCCAATTAGAACCATCCCATTTCCATAAATCATTTAAATAGCCCGTTTGATTGGTTGGAGTTGATCCATCTTTACCATAGCCACCAAATAACCACAAGTTTCCACTTGCATCTACCCAGCCTGTTGCCCGTTCTCGAGCACCTGGCACATTGGAACTTGAAGCTGTCCCTTTTGTGCCGTAGGTTGGCCCTTGATTTATTGAATTTGACCCAGAAACCCACGTCCAATTGGTGCCGTCATATTTCCATAGATCATTTAATCTGCTTCCTGAAATTGTTGCATAACCATAACCTCCAAATAACCAAAAGTTACCACTTGCATCTGTCCAAGTGGTTGCATACCTGCGGGCCCCAGGGTAATTAGTGCTAGCCGCAGTACCCTTAGTTCCATATATACCATTCTGATTAGGAATACTTGATCCATTATGCCAAGACCATTGCCCATTCGAAGGACTGCTTGCCCCTGATATTGCAGTACCTGAAAATGAAATATTATAGGGATTCTCATCAGCATCATTATTTGTAATTGCCAATGCACCAGATTTTGAACCACTACTTGAAGGGGAGAACTCAATAGTAACCGTTGTTGAGCTGTAAGTATAACCACTACAGCCACCGCCAGTACCAGGGTTTGGAATACAAACCCTCGCAGCAACTGAATTAGAAGGCTGCGATGTGCAAGAAAAATCTGTGCCTGTAACGCTTACTGGTGTTGTAATTGACAAACTTGATGAACCGAGGTTGTAAACTTGAAAAGTTTGCCGACTTTTTGTTCCGACTAAAACTGATCCAAAATCAAATGAACCACCATCTGCATAATTGGTAATGTCAATTTCTTGGCCGTTAGAAAAAAGTGAAACAAAAAAGAGTAACAGAAAGGGTAAAATACTGTGCTTCATGTAATTACTTAAATATCCTAAAAAACTTGTCAAAAGTAAACTTTTGTAAATTTATAGGGTCAGGAATTTAGATGTTAGATATGCTAAATAAACAAAGCTTAATTTAATACTGTAAAAGCAAATTAGCTTCACAGGTTTAAGCGCTCATTTAACAGGTCAAGCCCTAATTAAAGTTGGCTATATTCAGATTAGGTATTTGGCATCTAAAATTGACTGCAAAAGTGTAGAATCCATTCTGTATGTTTTTTAAATCAAGACTCCTAAGTCTATACCATTTAGTATCTAAAAACACTCAAAAAATAGATTAATTAAGATCTCGATTTTTTTGCAAAAAAGCATTTATAAATAAGAAACAACTTCTAACGACAATCGAAATCACTCATTAACAATCAGTAATTATGGACTTTGGTATCTTGTAAAGTTTGGATGTAAAATACTTAATCAGTAAGAGATTAATTACCAGAAACCTGTTCAATCTCTTGTTTGATTGCATCAACTCTTTTCTTGGCCTTATAGAAACCGGGATCTTTAGCAAGGCAGGTTTTATAATGTTTCAAAGCTTCTTTGTAATCGCCTAGGGCATCAAAAGCACTTGCCAGTAAATAATAATCAAATCCTGTGTTTTTACCCTTGTTAATTGCTTTGGCAAAATTGTCAATAGCATTTCTGACCTGCCCAATTTCCATACACAAAATACCAAGCCTTGAATATGATTCGCCTGACTCGGGCCAAAGCTCAATGGCTTTTAAATAGTGCTTTGCTGCTTCAGAAACGATTTCTTTTTGTTGGGCTTGCGGATAGTTTTTCCAATTTAAATGTAGCTGCTCAGCAACCAACATATTTAGCTTAATAGAGTTTGGCGCCTTGGCAACATCGGCTCTTACTAGTGTAATTTGGTCTTTCCAATCAGGTGCTCTATTAATATTTGCAATCGTAAAAAATGTGATAACTGCGAAAAATGCCACATTTCGAAAAATAGGATTTTTTACGGCCAACAAACCAACACCATAAAGTACAAGGACAAAACCTAAAACACTAAGCGTAGCGAAACGCTCGGCTATAACTCCTGCAGCTAATAGGGGAAAATTTAAAAACAAAATAATACCAATTAAATATACCCCAAAGCCCAAGCCTATTGTAGAATTGTTTTTATAGCCCTTGATAATTCCATAAAGCATTCCTACTAGAACAACAATTGCCAAATACGGATAAGGAGACGACCAATTAACTGGATTTATAGCACCAGTACCATAGTAGGCCAATAAAGGCAACGGCCAAATGTGATTTATACCGTAATAATTGAAGATATTGAAAGCATTTGCCAGTTTAGTTGTCCAGCCTTCGTTCACCAAAAAGTTTTCGGGATACTCAAGCGTTCTAGCTTCGTCGGCACCAATTGTAATGTGCAAATAGGCCATTATAAATGTAACCGACACGTAAAGTCCCAATATTAATAGGCCTTTTTTTAATGACACTTTCTTGGTGTAAACCAAAACAAAAGGTATGAGCCCACCGTAAATAATTATTGTGATCTTAGCCAAAGTACCTATGGCAAAAACAAAAAGTGCCAACCCCGCCCATTTAATGAACTTGTCTTTTTCTATGCCTTTCCATAAACAATAAAAACTTGTAAAACCAAATAAGAGTGCCAAAAGCTCTTCTCTGTTTTTTATATTGAACACCACTTCAGAATGCAAAGGGTGCAAAGCAAATAAGGCGGCTACTAAAAAGGCGGCTTTGGCATTTGAGAAAACTATGTTCTTGAGCAAAAAAAAGAGCAGTATTACAGCCAAAGCATAGAGCGCAATATTTATAAGGTGGCTTACCTTTGGCCTGAATCCCCAAAGCTCATATTCAATTGCGTAGGTTACTTTAGCTAAAGGGCGATAACCATGCCCCTGACCATCTATATATTGATACGGTGATGTAAGTATTTCAGGAATTCCTTTAATACCTTTTGAAACTAGCTCATTGGCTTCGGTGGTGACCAAATAGTCGTCAATTGAATAGTCGTTCTTTATTCCTCTACCGAAAGAAATAAAAATAAGAATAACCAAAACAAAAGCCCATCTTTTCAATTCTAACTTTTGACCGCTCACTATTTTAAATTCATGGTGTTAACGTAAAAAGTATTGATAATCTCAATGACCTCAGATGCTTTCTCTTCAGGCAAGAAATGTCCAGCTTTCGATATTCTAATTGACTTATAGTTTTTTGCGCCAACAATATTATTCCACAAAAGCTTATCCGCCCCTCTAGTCAACCAATCGTTCTTAGAAAAAATGGTTAAAAAAGGCCTATCAAACTGTTTAATTTGCTTCCAAAAAGTCTGGTTCAGTTTCCTTTCGTGCCTGTTTACTAATGTAGGAATCAATAAGGGAAATGTTTTAATGGCAGTTTCATACTCGCCTGAAGGAAAGGGTGCCAAATACGCAGAAGCAACCCTTGTGTAAGTCTCTTTGGCCAATGAAAATTTTAATATCGCTTTTGATGAAGGTTTAAAAAATAGCATGAAAAACTGCCAGATTAAAGGCAGTAGGTCAAATCCCACTCCTCCTAAAAACCCGGTATTAATAGCCACCAAAGATGCAAATCGTTTATCCCTTTTTGCCAAAAGCCTTAAGCCCAAAAGACCCCCCCAATCATGAACCACCAAATTAACATCTTGCAATCCTAAATAATCAAAAAGTAAGCGCTCAAGTTGATTTGACGCTTTAGTATATGAAAAATAGTTTACATCAGTTGGCTTATCCGATTTACCAAAACCTATTAGGTCAGGAGCAACTACTTGAAAACCAATTTGAGAAAAATGATCTATGTATTTGCGCCACATATAGCTCCATGTAGGAACACCATGAACAAAAACTATTATATGCTTTGCCCCTTCATTTTGATGAATATAATGCATGCACAATCCTTCGAATTCGACATATTTCGATTCATAGTTAAAGTCATGAATATTTTCAAAACGATTTTCTGGAGTACGGACATAGGGCACTCCGTTTATCGTTTGCTCCATTGAATTTTGCCTTAAAGTGTTACTTTGCACTAAAATCAAAATTAAGCAAAAGGCAATATCAAAATGACCATAAAACAGCCATTACGTGCATTAATACTATTTATCATCATAAGCTCTTTCGTATGTTGCAAAATGGATAATGAACCGCAATCAAAAAATGACTTTGGCAAAAGATTAAGTTCTTCCACCTATAATTCTGAACTCGCAGATTCATTAGGTGCTGATGCATTAGGCATGAAGCTTTACACTTTTTGTTACTTAAAAGCCGGTAAAGAAAAAATCATGACCGAAGAAGAGTTTCTCAAAACGGAACAGGGGCATCTTGAATATGTTAACTTCTTAGCAAAAAAGAAACATATTGTTCTAACTGGCGCTTTTGTTGAGAAAACTGAATATTTAGGATTTATGATATTTACGACTGACAGCCTTGAAGCAAAATCACTACTGCAAAAGGATCCGAAAATTCAATCTGATATTATCTACCCCGAGTTTACAACATGGTATGGCCCTGCCTCACTTCACGAATTATACCCTATACACAAGACACTAATCAAACAATAAAAAGAAAAAAAGTGTACAAATACACTGTTGTAGTTCCTGTATTTAATAGCGAAGGCTCGCTACATGAATTGGTTAGCCGCATTGAAAGAACAATGGATAAATATGGTAATTATGAAATGATTTTTATTGATGACTTGAGTACAGACAATTCTTGGCATGTATTAAAAGAGTTGAAGAAGGATAGGTCAAATATGCGAGCCCTAAGGTTTAGCAATAACTTTGGACAGGCTGCGGCAACACTTTGCGGAATTGGCGAGGCCAATTCTGAAATAATTATAACTATTGATGACGACCTACAATACCCGCCTGAAGAAATTACGCAGCTAATTAGAGCGTTTAACCCTTTGAACGAATATATTGTATTTGGCGTACCCAAAATAAAAGAGCATAATGCATTTAAACGTTTGGGCTCATTGTTAATGAAATTTATTATTCAAAAATCGATTTTGAATAGTGATTTTAAACATGTCGATTTTTCCACTTTTAAAATATTCTCAAAAAAACTATATAAGCCAGAAAAATACAACGAATCAAATATGAAGAGTGACAAGGTCTTCTTTGAGCTGGTTTCTTCAAGATTAATGAAGTCGATTCTAGTAGAGCACCAAAAAAGAACACATGGAAAAACCAAATACAACTACAAAAAGACCTTCAAAATCTTTTTAGACACTTTCTTGGTGCTACCTAGACTTATTAATAAGTGGTTTATAATTGGAATATTATTTTTCGTTATTGCTTCCGTTTTATTAATCACATTACAGCCAACTACCAAAATGATGATTTATCTAATGGCTTCCGGTTTTACTATAACATTAATGGTACTTTTTTTCATACTCTTATATGTTCAAAAACTATATTCTCAAAGAATTGGCATTACCAACTTTGTGGTATGGCAAGAAGCCTAAAAACAAACCCAGTAATTAACTAGCAAATGATTGAACTAAGCCCAATTGAGAGCCGTATTTTAGGGTTGACAATTGCAAGGAACAAAGGCCCCATT
>JBMYOR010000058.1:0-10303 GCA_049599535.1 Bacteroidia bacterium
GTCATCGTCATAATCATAAACTTTTAATGTATAGCAGCCTAAGCCTAGGTTAATTGTTTCGGTATAAGTAGTATTGGCGGTCATGTTCTCTTTTGCGAAAACTACATTACCCGCATAATCAAGAATTTCAATTTTATTTTCGAGCGGAAAATTATTAGTTCTAAAAAACAATTTAAACTCATTTGGCAAAACATCGGGCAAGTTAAATTCTGAATGATAAATATTATTTGCGGCATACTCATCTTGCTCTCCATTGGCCATTACTACCTCGGCATGAAAAACATTTATGGTCTCATCAGCTTCTTTCCAAAATGCCGGTAGGCTGTTAAGTTTAACTTCGGCCGTTTGATTAAACTCAAGGCTACCTTGCCACTTGTGTTGCATTGGCTCAGCAGCATCATTAATCCAATATTTAATAGTAGCAGAAGTTAGAGTTTGCGCTCCGGTATTTTGTATAATTACAGTTGGTGCATGGCATATTGAATTAAATCGACTGTACTCTACCCTTTTGCTCGGCGTTTTAACCGCCAAAAGCCTAGCATCTAGTTGATGAGAAATGGCGCCGTATGAGATAAGTTGATGATTGGCAAAGTAATTAGAAGTACCGCTGGCCACCTCAACATCATAGTCAAATTCAGTTGTTTCTCCTGGGGTAACTAAATCTGTAATTACCGATCGATGAACATCACTCGGTGCTCCGGGGCACCATCCGGCTCTATCATAAACCCAGGTTCCGCCTTGTGGGTATATTGGATTTTCGGCACATTCGGTCCAAACTCTCCAAGTAAACTCTTTGTTGCCATTTACCCATAAATAATGATCTCTGGGGGTAAACTCACCTTCTTGCCCATGGCCCGTTATTACCGATCTAATTTCGAAATGCTCAGCCTCAGGTAACAATTCAATTTTACGTGGTGGAAAATATCTATTGCTATTTATGGTTTGATACCCCACGCGCTGTACGCGCCATATTTGGTTAAAATCTAACACTTGCCTTACTGGGGTACCTACTATAAAATGGAATTGTATATCCATATCTTCCATCCATTGCCCGCCGTGCTCCATGGTCATTCTTTTTTGCCCCTTAAATATGGGCATAAAGTCGGTAACATCAAAAATCCAGGTTTTACCATTTTTGCCTAGATCTAGATTTACTCCATAAGGGGTTACAAACGACATTATTTCAATTTTGGCAGGCCTTCTGCTATAATAATTAAGGTTTTCAATAGTGTAAGTACCTTCTTTAGCTACCGGTATTTCGCCAAATTTTGTTGTAGATGTTTCGTTATAAATTATTTGGGGTTTTGCACGCCAAACCAAGCTTGTGTTTATGGCTTCAACCTCATCATTTTTTAGTGTTCCTTTATTCTCATTTATTTGGTAACTGGTGGCTGTTCTGGGCAAAATTGCTGTTGAATCTAATACGGTAGATATAACTACAGATGTATCATAATCTCCTTGAACCAGGGTAATATTTGGCCTTACCAAATTATAATTAAAAAAGGCATCAAGATCAATTCCGCGTTTACGGTTCCAAACCACAGCATCATTGGCCTTTGCGGTATCGTTTGTATTCACAGCATTTACAGCTAAACTCCCTTCGCCTTCATCAAAAGGATAATATGCCACTAAACTATTATAGTTAGGGTGGTTTTGATCAACTGAGTTTTTCATCCAAAGTTTAATGGTTTGTTGATCTAACTCTTTGTCCCATATTCTTAATTCATCTACTGAGCCTTTATAATTGTTATTATAAATTTGGCTTTTCCCTAAAATCACTTTGTCAATATCTATGTTTCGAGATTTACCCGTGCCCGAATGCCACAATTCGCCATTCAAATAAATTTTCATATCGCCGGTATTGGCGTTTTTTGTAAAGGCCCAATGGTTCCATCTTCCTTCAAGGTCAAGCCCTGAAGCACTCTTACTAATTCTATCATAGCCATTGCCATCGCCGCCACAATCCCAATATACTTGACTATTGCCCCAAGGCAGGTGTACATTTACATCTCTTTCTCCGCCCGCGCCAGTTGCATGAATTACTGAAGTATTGGCTGGTAATTGATCAGGATTTCCGTAAACCCACATCGAAACGGTAATCTCGTTACTTATGCCGCTCATCGATTCAGATGGAATATCAAAATGACCATTGCTACTAAGGTCTACACTATAATTATTGTAGGCCGAAATGGCTGTTCCTGCAGGTGCCGAACTTGCATCAAAATCAATGGTTTGTGTTTTTTCAGAATTGGTATAGCTAAACTCTATGAGTACATTATCGGTGCCATTCCACTCAAATGGTCTAATAAACTGAACTCTATTACCGCCTTTTACAAAACTATAATTACCAAAATACACTTGAGTAAACTGATTTTGCTCTACAAGTTGGTTATTAAGCGAATCAAAAGCAACTCCTTTTACCCTTATTTTTAGAAAATTGATAGTTCCTTCGTTTTTAGCATTCATTAAAATACCATCAATATTGCCTGTGGCAAAACCCGCTTGACTCAGCTCAGCTGCGCTGTATAGGTAATGGCTTTTTCCAGAATTTTGTAGTCCATCTATTGATTTATCATTTTCTGTACTCCCTAAAAAAAGATCAAATTGATTTTCGGAATTGACTTGATCAACTATTACGTTTTTATGTCTGAATCTATAATAGTTATAAAGGGGTTTTGTAGTGTAATCGAATTCGGTACCATTAAAGCCCGATATAATATAGTTAGGGTGCGTATTGCTTACCGAATCTACCCTTGAGCTATCGTGTAAATAGGTGTTGTTAGAAATATCCCACTCGCCGCAGCCACGGTCTCTATTATTGGCGTTTGAGATTTTAGCATCTTTACAGCGCATGTTGTACGACATAAGCACTTTTTCAAAAGATACATTGGGCAATGTGCTAAAATCAATTACCGTATCTCTAATTCCGGGCGACCATTGGTTTACACCATAGGTTTGGGTATAATTAAAAGTTTTAATGGTAATGGTATCGCCAACATTTTGCGCTATGCCAAATGTTGCCACAAATAGTAGTAGGAAGGTAATTACAGATTTCATATCAACAAATAAGAAATGCGAAAGTAACCTGTAAGAATATATCAAGAAAACATTACCAAAATGCTTGGCACTATTCTACAAATTCTAAAGTGCCAAACACACTTGAATTCGTGTAGCCTTCGTCGTTATTTATGCCATGGCTACTTTTTGAACCCATAAAATTTTCTCTTTGTTGCTTGCCGTCATTGTCGCCATAAGCTATTGAGAAACCGATTTTCTTTCCTTTCAATAACTCAACTGGCGTGTTTTCTCCGTTTTCATCAAAAGAATCATCATATAATCTAAGGGCTATCTCCCACAAATAGGTATTTCCGTTTTCCGTTCTGCTTACGTCAATGTGGTCGTCAAAAAACACAGTTTCTTTGGCGGTGTTTTTGTCAATGGCATGACCTTCAGTAGAAATATGATACGCGAAGGCTTGATGATTGAATTTGTGATCGCCGCCCGATTGGTCTTCGTCTATAAACACTTCTACGTAGTCACCTTTCCAATAATTATCAACTCCATCTTGCAGGGTTGGGTGCAAAGTTTCATCGGTTACTTCAAACAATATATAAAGGTGCGCACTATCCCATGCCAATTTAAACCTGCCGAAATAGTCGCTCGAATCAACTTCGCTCCCCATCCACTTATAATTCATGCTTTTCCAAGGCTGTGCAAACCAGGTAATTTCATTCGCTTGGCCGTCGATACTTATTTTTTCAGCTGCGCTTATGGCTGTAAACTCACCTTGGTCACTTTCAATTATTTCATTATTGAATACTAAAGGTTGCTCTTCTTCTTTAATTTCATCATCAGGACTGTAGTCATCGTTTTTACAAGCCGAAAAAAACAAAACCATGATTATACTCAGTATAAAAAAGCTACCTGATAAACTATTACTCATTGTATTATAATTGAACTTTCGCATTTTGGGTTTTGATTAGATCTAAATATTTGCTTGCATTAAAAATTTTAGGTTCAAAAGCTTGGTCTCTTTCTCGTGCATGCTTCTGTCTTTCAATACTACGTGCAAATCGTCTAATGCTGTCTTCGCAGTCTAAAATTATTCCTGGCACGGGCATACTTTTTCCATTTTCATCTTTAGCCACCATGGTGAAATATGATGAATTACAATGCTTAACTGAGCCTTTGTGAATATTCTCTGATTCAACTCTTAGACCTACCACCATTGATGTTCTACCCGTGTAATTGATTGAGGCTTTGAGCGTAAGTAATTCGCCAACTTCAATTGGGTTAAGAAAATCTACCTTATTAACCGATGCTGTTACACAGTAGTGGCCTGAATGCTTTGATGCACAAGCAAAGGCAATTTGGTCCATTAGATTTAATATGAAGCCACCATGTATTTTACCACTAAAATTAGAGTGTGATGGCAGCATCAATTGGGTCATTGTAATTTGAGAGTCTGTTATTTTTTTAAATTCCATTTTTATTTATATTGATATTCATGCCAACACTTAAGTCCTGAGGGGAACAGCCTAACTGAGTCTAAGTTTACATCAAATAATTTATTAAAAGCTTGTTCGTCTACCATATAACCTGTTTTTAAGGAAAAGGGGCTTCCAACGTCTCCTTTGTAAATCCTTTTACTGATTTGAGAGTCTGATGGTATTTTTAAATCAAAGTGAATTGTAAAGTGCTCAAATGGTAGGTCTGCACGGGAATTTTTATAAATGAGAAACTGAACATTTACATTTGTTAAATCAAATTTACTACCATTATTTACCGTTAGGTCATAATAATAATTCCCGTTTTCATCCTTGTTAAATTGTCTGTTCGTTTCATCTATGAAAACACTATCACAAGGAGTGCCGTTACCACCATTGCCAGAAATTATTTGATGTTTTATCTTTTCTTTACACGAAAAAAAGGTCATAATAAAAGCTGCTATGACTAGATGCTTCATAATTGATCCATTTTGCCAATAAATTTTATATCATCATCAGCTGCCATACCATTTGGGTTGCAGCCCGGTACCCCTTCAGGTATAGCAACATTTAGCTCTTCATAATACTCTTTCCAAAAATCCAGAGTTTCTCCATCTTTTTTAAAGGTCATGGGCTCCATTTCAAAAACTGAATATGCTGCAAAAGCCTTATAAATTAATTGTGAGCAATAAAAGGCGGTGTCGGTAAGCAAGTAAGCATGGTTGTAAGGCCTGCCTATGTAAGGACTAATTTTGCTCATAGCCGCATCAATTTGCTCTTTAGAAAGTAGAGTTCTAAATACGTCAATGGTGTTTTCGGTTGTTGATTCTTCTTTAATAAATTGCCCAATGGGTCTAACTGATACACCATATTTGGGCGTGGCATCATTTACAAATAATGAATCGCCAATTTCAAAGACCATGGCAATGTGAGAGTAGTTTTTGGCTTTATCGTTTTCAGTAACTTCAGTAATGGCGTTGCCTAAATCACTGCCGCTTGTGCCAACAAAAAGTAGATCGCCGTGTTTTGGGAAACTCTTTTGCTTACAAGAAGCTATTGCCCCCATAACAAGCAACATAGCAAAAATGTACTTACGATTAAAGGTCAAAAAGGATGTATTCACAATATAAAAATTTCAGGCGCTAAGGTAATCTATTGCTAGTCTTGAATAAAGTGAACTTTCAGTGTTTTGTTTTCAAAAGGTTCTTAAACAGGTCATTAGATTTATGAGAAGCTATAGTACTTCAAATGATTCTATATTTGAGCTTACGTGGCAAGCAAAGTCAATCAAATATTAAAGCAATCGGAGTTTAAAAAGGTGCAACTTGTTGCTGTATCATTGGTGTTGATATATGTCTTTACCCTTTATCTCAATTACATTCCTAGCAAGCTAGAAGTAGCAGATTTTAGAAATGAATTTGTTTTAAGCAATAGGCTATCAATACTAATTATTATAGTTCTGTCATCGGTGTTTGCATTTTCAAATTATGGTAAAATACTTAGGGTCTCAAGTACTTTTGAAACCAAACACGTAAGGATTTTTTACAGGTTAATTTGTTTTATCACGATTTGGCCTTTAATTACCTACGATTATAATTTTTTCCTTGACACTTGGCATATCTACGATAGGGGTATTTTGCTTGTAATTCTAATTGCTTCATTTCGCAATTTGTTATTTCTAGTTCCAACATTGGCATTGGTTTTATTGATACAAGGTCAGTTTGAATTACCCGTTGGCGGAGCGGGATTTTTAGATAAAAGGTTGGCTTTTGAAATACTTAAATGGACTGTTGTTTTCGCATTAATTAAAGTCATTTTTCATAAAAAGAATGGGCTAGTAACTGACAATGTATGGTTTTTTGGTAGCGCGTGCATTGCCTCGGCATTTTATTTCTACAGTGGGGTAGCGAAGATGCAAATCAGCAGCAATTACTTCAATTGGGTTACCATAAATGATGTTAGCAATAATTTGGCGGCTATGCATGCAAGGGGGTGGCTGGCCAATATGCCTGATTTTTTTGAGTTTAGATATTCGTTATTCAAAATCACTTCTTCACTAGGTCAATTGCTTGTATTCGTTGGAGAGCTAATTGCATTAGTCGCATTGTTCAGTAAAAGGCTTTTTAGACTGTGTATTGGACTCATGTTGTTTCTTCATTTCAATGTATTCTTCATGAATGGCGCCTTATTCATGGGTTGGATTTGTTGTTGCATCTTCTTAATTAAATATTCAGCTAAATTCTTTGTTGCATTTAATCTTGACCTAAAAACTAAGGTATTGAGTGTAATATTAATAATGGTTATTGGTCAAGTAATTTCGATACCAAAGTTGGGTTGGTTTGATTCAAAAATTGATAACAGATTTGAGTTGTTTTCAGAAACGCGCGATAACAATCTTAAGAAATTAAGCTTGGGAAGTTTAAGCCCTTTTACGATTAATTTTCAAAAGGGAATTATGAATAATTGTACTCAAGCCAAAAGCGTGAATGTTGGGTTTTTAATGTTTGATGAAAAGAGCTATTTAGAAATTGATCATCTCAACCCAACGGAAGTTAAAGAGTATTTAGATGATAATGGTCATAATAGTTTTAATTCAAATGCCTGCTTTAACCTGAGTTTAATCTTAGATGCTTTGAGAGAGAATAAGCATAAATATGCTAGAGCTCAGAAATTACTAAAATATGTGCAGCTTCCTGAATATTGGAATGCACATACTACCGATGGCTTGTCTAATATGAGCCCTGATGATCATGATTTTCTAGTCAAGTTTACTCAGAACGTGAAGCTTGAAAATGGGACTTATGAGCAGGTTTATAGCGAAATAATATATCCCAAAAACTGTTTTGATGACTCTAAGCATTAAAAAGCGTGGTGTGAGTAGCATTTAAAGTGATTGGCGCTAAATTAAACCAGTGCTTGGCTTCGTTTAAAATCCAAGCGTCAGAACTCACCACAACATGTTCTGATTCAGCTAAGACTTTATCAGGATTATAAACAAGTTCAACCTGCCAATTATAATTATTCGCTTCGGCAATTTCATATAATAGAACTTTCAGTCGTCCACTGTTAGATATGGGTTGGTCTAAGTACCATATTACTTCTTTTGCACCAAGTTGGGTTAATGTATTGCCTGCCATAATTAAACCTTCATGGGTGTGCTTTACTTTTTTGTAAGTGCCATGCACGCCAGAAAGGTCTCTGTAGCAGCCATCTAACCCCTTAAATATATAAGCACCTGAAAGCGCACTTTCTAAAATTATAATGAGGTTAAAGCCATCAATGGCAATGGTTTTTCCTTGAATGCTTTTAAGCTCATTTGTTTTTCTTATTGCTACATCTGAATCTGATGCTGACATGCCCTGCACCGCCTTTTGCTGCCTTACATTCAATTTGTATCTATTACCAACAAGCTGTAAAGCTGATTTTTCGGCATAGCCACGCTCTAGCAAGAAACCAAGATCGCTAACCGCATTTCTTATGGCTATTGCTTGCTTTTCAACGCCAAAGAGCTTATCGTCATTGGCTACTTTTCCACGGCTTCTGTTTTCCGAACCCATTATTACATTCTTAAACCAATTCCTAAAATATGGGGAGGCAACGTAGGCAAATTAGCTTCAGTTTTTATGAGCGGACTTAATCTGTAGATATAGTGCAAGGTCCATTTGCCTTTACCTACTCTTGCCAAAACATCAAAATTTACAGGTTCAAAATAGCCCATGGTTCTATCAAAGGTTTTTACGTCATCGCCATTGGCATCAGGGTTTTTAATCATGTGGCTTTTTCTAAAGTTCCAGTCAAGGTTGAATCCAAGATCAGCATAAATTCCATTGTTGAAATAATATCTGTGACCTAACCCTAAATTTAAAACATGAATATAGAACCGTTCTCTATCGTGCAAAATGCTATTCGGTAAAAGCTTGTTGGAATTCTGATTTAAATGGTAGTGCACGTTGTGGTAAGAAAGTTCTATCGCTAAATCTCCTTTATCCCAAATCGGTTTCAAGAGCCTGATACCCGGAGTGTAGTCAACCGAGATTAAGTAATCGAGTTTTGCATTTTCATGACTCGGGCCAACCACCCAGCCCATGTCAAAAAAGCCGTGGATATCAAGACTTGGCCTTTCTTGAGCCAAAAGGGAGTTTGAAATGAAAATTACTAGTATTGAAATAAGAGTGCGCATGATTTCAAAAATACCACAATGAAAAAACTGGTATTGTTTTATCCAGATTTAAGAAATAGAATATTGATTAAAAGCGGTTTCTGAATTTAAAGAAATTGACTTTTAGATGGATATTAGAAATATTACCACTATTCGATTCGATGGTATAATTTTCTTAGTTTATGATTAGTGCAAGTGGTTTCAATCTATAGTCATAAACCTTAATTATGCATTTTACCAAGGTCTAAATTCACCCACTCAACTTACAAAACTTTCAATTTGTTTTGAAAGTTTAATTATTTAGTTTTAGATTTGTACAAGCAAAACAAATCGCAATGCAGCTTAATCTAATAACTCTAATAGCCTACACTATAATTTCTATTAGCGCAGCCATTGTACTTGGGCAAAATCTTTATAAAAACGGTGAACCCTTTTTGCAATTAATGTTACCTAAACATTGGGTACAACCCGTAAACAATATACTATTGGCCGGATTCTATTTAGTAAACATTGCCTTTGTACTTTTATATTTATCAGTAAACAATAGCCAAATCAATAATCCAACTGATGCACTTGGGTTTATTATAACAAAAGTGGGCACTGTGTTTACTATACTAGGTTTTTGGCACTATTGCAACATTGCTATTATTCTAATTATTTCTCGTAAAATCAAAAACAAAATATCATGGACCCTAAACTCTTAGCTTACTTAATTTACCTACCTGTAGTTATTTTTTTAACCACTTGGGTAGCGCATAAACTCTTTAGCAACAGTAAAATCTTTATGAACGATATTTTTCATGGAAGAGATGCTATTGCCAACGCCACCAATAATCTTTTTAAAATTGGATTCTATCTGCTCAACTTGGGTGCTGCTTTTCTAATAATACACATGCCAAATATGAGTAATTATGTAACCATGTTAGAGCACCTGAGTAGCAAAGTGGGTGGTTTTACGGTTTATTTAGGTATTATGCTTTTCTTCAACCTGTTCTTATTTTTTAGAGGTAAAAAGAAATCTAAAGAAGGTAGAACTCCACCGCCACCAAGAAAACCAATTTCGCCATCAGATGAATTTGATTTAGCAACCGCATAAATTTATTATCATGACAACCGCAGATAGAATTGGAATAGTTCAAGGCCTTAAAACAGCATGCCTAGGAATGGGAATTATGCTAATATTAACGCTTACTTTGAGCATTGTTAATGGTAACTCAGAAAAACTACTCAACGCCGTTTCCAGCATCGATAATATTATAGTTACAATTTATATAATTATAGTTATGTGTATTTGTGGTATTACCACTGGCCGCATAGCAGGCAATAAAATCATATACCAAAACAAAAAACATTTACGCACAGGCATACTTTCTTCAACCCTATCTCTAATACTTTTTGGTTTTCTTTCGTCTTTTTCTTATCCAGTCCACAGCCTTTTAAACGGACAACCTTTTGACAGTGGTTTTTTTGGGTTTATGTTTCCCTACACCTTGTTAGTTACAATTGTGGGCTTAATACCGGCAATAATTGTGGGCTCATATCTTGGTATTTCCATTAATAATCGAAAAATAAGACTTCAACTTTAAAAAATAATCCAAATCAATAATCTGTTTCTAAAAGCCCTTGCAAGTAATTGTAAGGGCTTTTTTTTGTGGAT
>JBMYOR010000059.1:0-10228 GCA_049599535.1 Bacteroidia bacterium
ACCAATGGAATTAGTACTTGCTACCCACAACCCAAATAAGGTTAAAGAGATTCAGAGCAAGTTATCACACAGCTTTACTCTAAAAAGCCTATCTGATATTGGCTTTGATAAAGAAATACCTGAAGATTTTGACACCTTAAGGCAAAATGCAGAACAAAAGGCCGATACTATTTATAAGGCAATTGGAAAGAGCTGCTTTGCTGACGACACAGGACTACTTGTAAATGCATTGAATGGTGCCCCCGGGGTTTACTCGGCAAGATATGCGGGCGAGCATTGCAACTCAAATGATAACATAAACAAGCTATTAAAAAAATTAGACGGTGTTGGCAATAGATCTGCGCATTTTGAAACTGTTATTTGTTTAATTTTAAACAATAAAAAATACTTTTTTGAAGGAAGAGCTGAAGGTGTAATTACGCTTGAAAGAAGCGGTGCCGATGGCTTTGGATACGATCCTATTTTTTTACCTAACGGCTATACTCAAACTTTTGCTGAAATGAGCATGAACCAAAAAAACAGAATTAGCCATAGAGCAAAAGCTTTTACCAAACTACTAGCGTTTATTGATAACCTGAAGCTTTAATCTAAACAACAAACAAAAGATTACTTCTGCCTGTATTTCAAGGGTAGAACATACCTCTCTAATATTTCTTCCTTATTATATATGTATAAAATTGAAGATAAAGCCAATGCAGCGCTGCTTAGATGTAATTAGCTTCACTTTATTGCAGATAGTAATATTACAATCTTCAGAAAAGTCCAACTGCCCTCATCTTTTATCAAGGTAAAAGCGCCAAGTTGAACTTACACTCAAGTTTTAAGATTTAATAAGCTTAACTAAAGCACCACATCCATTTTAACCTTTTAGCCTAACCAAATTTTTAGCTGTTTATTTTGGTGCGAATAATGTGTTTCCAAGGCTCGTAGTATTATTTACAAATCTAAAACAAAGCCGAAACCCGACATTGTATTGAATTGACTAATAGTTTCGTATTCAACCGGTACCATGAAAAACAACTTTTATAGTCTGATTTTGCTGTTGGCAATTATTCTGTTTTATAATAGCTGTAATTGTGATGACTGCCTTAGAAATAACAACTACAAAGAACCAACAGCTTACGACTACCAATTAGGGACCCATTTTAAAGATATTGGCGACCTTTTTGATAATACCCCAGCAAACAATCCTACAACGTATGAAGGCGTTGAATTAGGTAGACACTTGTTTTATGACAAAAGACTATCGGTAAATAACACCATTTCTTGCGCAACCTGCCATAAGCAAGAATATGCATTTACTGATCCACGAAAACTATCAATTGGATTTGAAGGAGAAAGCACTACCCGAAATTCAATGTCAATAGTAAATATGCGCTGGCAACAACGTTTTTTTTGGGATGCTCGCGAAACTAGCCTTGAGCAGCAAGTGCTTACACCAATTCAAGATCATATTGAAATGGGAATGACGCTTGATAAAGCTGTTAAAACATTAAGTAAAATAAAAATCTATAAAGAATTATTTGGGAATGCTTTTGGGGATAGCGAAGTCACAACCGAACGTATTTCATTTGCATTGGCTCAATTCGTAAGGTCAATTGTTTCGCAAAACTCAAAATATGATCTTACTTATGGAATGCCAGAAGGAAGAATTAAAAAAGAATTGAGTGCCCAAGAATATTTGGGCTATAAACTTTTTACCACACATGTTGCACCAGACAATTACACAGGAGACAATGACCCTGGTAAAATAACACGAGGTGCTAATTGTGACGATTGTCATAACGGTCAACTTATTACTGACAATAGGATCAGCAACAATGGCCTTGATTTGATATATGCAGATAAAGGGTTTGGTGATATCTCAAACAAAACGAAATACAATGGCACTTTTAAAACTCCTACCCTTAGAAATATTGAATTAACTGCTCCTTATATGCATGATGGGCGCTTTAAAACCCTTGAAGAAGTGATTGACCATTATGACCAACATGTAAAAAGACATAAAAATTTAGATAAAGAAATTAGCGAAGCAGGTAATCATAGAATTATGAAATTAGACCTCACTCAAAATGAAAAAGATGCTCTAATTGCTTTTCTTAAAACCTTTACAGACCATCAACTCATAAACGACCCCAAGTATGCAAACCCTTTTTAAACATATAAGTTGTGGTTTACTGTTTTTGACTACAATAGCATTATTGCTCATTGCAAGCTGCAAAGGCGACAACAATTTAGAAAAGGATAAAGGAAAACTCATTATTAATGTAATAAATCAGGTGCAAGGAAAAGATTTAAACCTTGACACTTTGATATACAAAAATGCTGCGGGAAATACTTATGCCGTATCTCATTTACAGTACTACCTTTCAAATTTTCAATTTACGGGTAGTAATTGCGAAGATTTTATTCCTGAAAACGATTACCATCTAATATCGGTAATAACCAACCCTAATTTTGGAAAAATAGAAGATGACTTTCTGTTTGAAAGCACATCATTTGAGTATGAGTTACCCATTGGCTGTTTTGATCAATTCAATTTTTCGGTAGGAGTTGACCCCGTAAGAAATGCAGACGGCCCTTATACCGAAGATTTAGACTTTAGCTGGGGTATGAACTGGAATTGGAAAGGGAATTACATATATTTTAAGCACGAAGGCCTTTTTATAAATAATGACAAAAACCTGGATACTTTTAGTTTTCATATTGGAGGGAATCAGAATTACAAAACACTGGCCCCCTTTAAACTTAATAAACCCATAGAGGTTTTAAAAGACGAATCGGTTACTATTGATATTTATGCCGACATCAATCAGTTTTTTCAAGAACCCAGTTTAATAGACTTAAACGAGGTAAGTGCAGTGAGTAGCCCAAACTCAACATCATTTCGCATAAGTAATAATTTCACCAATATGTTTTCATACAAGATCAGGTAACGCGGGTTTATTTATTGAATGAAGCCTTTGGCAGCTTTTTTTTAAAACAATTGGTTTTGAGCAACGGCAATTAAGACTTATTTCAACTTAAGTAATAGGTATCACCATAAAAACAGGTGTTAATTCATTATTTTGCTATGAATGTAATGAACCATGTAATATTAATAGTCGTTTAATACATAACCTGCTTATCAAACAAATTTGAAATTATGAAAACTCCCATCTCTCTCATTATTTTGTTTGCTCTACTGCTTACTCTTGGCGGAATTGGAAGCGGTTGTGGCAACGATGACCCTGTAGACTCATTTAAAACCACACCCTACGAATTTGGGCTCAAACAACATTTTGAAAATATTGCCCCAGTATTTGACGATACCCCAGAAGATAATCCAACTACTGTAGAAGGCGCTGAGTTAGGCCGATATTTATTTTACGATAGCAGACTTTCTGTTAATGATAAAATATCATGCGCAACCTGCCATAAACAAGAAAATGCTTTTACAGACCCTGATAGATTTTCAACTGGTTTTGAAGGTAACACAACTGCCCGAAACTCAATGTCGATTGTGAATATGCGTTGGCAGCAGCTGTTTTTTTGGGATTCGCGAGCTGTAGGACTCGAAGAGCAAGTGCTAATGCCGATACAAGATCATATTGAAATGGGAATGACGCTTGACGCAGTTGTAGCCAAACTAAAAAAAATAGATCTTTATCCACCCATGTTTGAACAAGCCTTTGGAAGCACTGAAATTACTTCAGACCGCATTTCAAAAGCTTTAGCCCAATTTGTACGAACCATAGTATCTCAAAACTCAAGGTACGATGATGTGTTTGGACTACCAGATGCCAAAATAAAACAACTTTTTACTGATGAAGAATACTTAGGCTACAGATTGTTTATTACTCATGTAGACCCTGATTATTTTTCAGGAATTAATGATTCAGGCTCAGCATCAAGAGGTGCCAATTGTGGCGATTGCCATAAAACAGCCCTTATGACTAATAACTTAATTACAAATAATGGCCTTGATTCAATAACTGTGGATCAAGGGTATGGTAAAATTTCGGGCAAGGCTAAGTATGATGGCACCTTTAAAACACCAACTTTAAGAAATATTGCCCTAACAGCACCCTACATGCACGATGGAAGGTTTGAAACACTTGAAGAAGTAATTGAACATTATGATGAACATGTGCAAATGCACAAAAATCTAGACATTCAAATTGAAGAAGCCGGTAATCATTTGCCCGGCCAACTGCATTTAAACGATGAAGAGAAAAAAGCCTTAATTGCATTTTTACACACGCTAACTGACAATCAACTAATAAACGACCCTAAGTATGCCGACCCGTTCTAAAATCACAAACTTTTTTGCTTTTGTAGCTCTTGTGGCCATTTCGATTACAATTATTTCGTGCCAGCCAGACGATAAACCCGAGCCCAAATACGGTAAATTAATTATTAAAGTAGCTAATCAAGTAAATGGCGTTGATGCCGTTTTAAATGAAATGAAATATGCCAATAAAGCAGCAAACGATTATGGCATTACGCGCATTCAGTATTATCTATCAAACTTTCAGTTGTCAAGCACTGATTGTGAAGATTTTATCCCTGAAAACGATTACCATTTAATTTCACTGTTTCAAGACCCAAATATTGGGGACCCAAGCAATGATTTTATTTATCAAAAAGACACTTTTGAGCTAAAAATACCTGCAGGTTGTTACGATGAGCTCACATTTGGCATGGGGGTAGACCCTGAACGAAATAAGGAAGGACCGTATGATGGTGATTTAGATTTTAGCTGGAATATGAATTGGAGCTGGAGCGGCGATTATATCTTTTTTAAAAATGAAGGTTACTACAAATCAACAACTGGAGACACCAATAATTTCATTTTTCATATTGGCGACAATTCATTTTACCAAACTGTGAATTTTGCTTTTGATAAAACACTTGATATTGCAGAAAACGAAACTGTTACTATAACACTGATTGCCGATTTAAATGAGTTTTTTGCCAACCCAAATACTATAGATTTAAACAAACGCAGCACCACAATGTCTCCGGGTACATTGGCAGATTCAATTAGAACCAACTATTTCAATATGTTTTCAATTGAGATGCCTTAAGGCCATAATTTTGAAGCAAAGCAATTTATAATGTTGAAATACTCATTTTATTTAGTTCTAATTTCAATTTCAGTTCTAACTTTTTCATGTAAATCTGAGCAAGAAAAACAAGCCGAAGAGCTCAAAAAGCAGGTTGAAGATTTACACGATGACTTAATGATGAAAACTGAAGACCTTGTTAAGCTGAGAACAAAGCTTGGTAAAGAGCTTAATCAAACCAATAACCTAATCAAACGCGGCAAAATAAAGGTTTCTATTACACTAATTAATTCGACCGAAAGCTTTATGGAAGATTGGATGAGCTTTTACGGAAAAAACAAACCAAAAGCTGAAGACAGCCTTGACGACTCGATTAAATTTTATGAGAAACAATTAAAAGAGCTTGGGCGAATGGAAAAAGAAATGAACGAAGCACTAGAGAATGGTAGGGAGTTTATTAAAAAAATGACTGAATAACTCAAATGCGCTATTTTTCATTGGTCCTATTAATGGGCATGTTTTTAGGGAGCTGCAAATTTGGTACTAAAGCACTACCCAAACTAGGTGTATTATCTATTGAAAACGGTGATACCACCTTTAGGCCATACCCAAAATTTGAATTTACCAACCAAGAAGGGCAAACCGTAAGCGAACAAACTTTTGCTGGTAAGGTCTACGTGGCCGATTTCTTTTTTGTTTCGTGCCCCACAATTTGTCCAGTAATGTCAAAAAACTTGAAAAAGGTTTATGATAGGTACCACGAAAGAGATGACTTTTTAATTTTATCTCATTCAATTGACACCAGACATGATTCTGTCCCAGTATTAAAAGAGTACGCTACAAGACTTGGGGTTACGGCCGATACCTGGCATTTTGTAACTGGTAAAAAAGATGATATATACTCAATTGGCTATGATTTTTACATGGCAACTATTGAAGAAGACAATAGCCCCGGCACTGGCGGGTACCTACACTCTGGTGGTTTAATTTTAGTAGATAAAAATGGCGTAATAAGAGGAATTTATGATGGCACAGTAGACGCGCAAGTGGGGCAATTAATTGCTGACCTTAATTATCTCTTAAAATAGTGAAGTATATAGCTATTGGCATATTTGGTTTGGTAATTTATGGTTTATCATCGTGCCACAATTCTGACAGAAAAAGACAGCAGTATATATCAATGGGCCGCATGGTGTACCAAAAACAATGTACTAATTGTCATCAAAAAGATGGAAATGGATATGAAGCCTTGTATCCGCCTCTAAATAATTCAGATTACTTAAATCAAGATCCCTTAAAAAGCCTTTGCATTATAATTAATGGTGCCAAAGGCGAAATGGTAGTAAACGGCAGTACCTATAATATGCCTATGCCAAATTTCAGGCATTTAAAAGCTGACGAACTGGCCAAACTAATGACCTACATTACCAATTCTTGGGATAATAAAGGGCGCTTATATACTGATGAGGAGATGGCCGAAGCCATGCAAAAATGTAATTAATAGATTATTACGTACAAACAGCTTAACCATAGTAAAATCGTAACCTGCAAAAATCTATCAGAATAAAGCAATTTAACAGGTGAACCTGAGTCATGTTCAACCAAGGTTATTTGCAAATATCTAAGCACTCCCGCCAAAATAAATATTACGGTTAAATACATATAATCGCTTCCAAATCTTTCTTGAGTTTGATCGCTCAATACATAAATACTATAAGTTACCACTATAATACCGCCAAGCATTGACAGAGCCGTATTAAAAAAACTCTGATTATAACCATCAATTGCCTTTCGTGTTTTTTTGCCACTATTTTCAAAAAGCACAACATCATCACGCCGCTTAGCCAAAGCTAAAAATAATGCCAATAGCAACGACATTAATATTAACCATTCAGATGGGGCTATTTGAGTGGCAAAACCTCCTGCATACACTCGCAGAACGTATCCGAAGGCTAAAATAAAGATATCTAATAATGATACATGTTTAAGCCACGTGCTGTACAAAATGTTTAGCACCAAATAAATTGCTAAAACATATGCCAACTCGATGCTATTTAAATATAGCACCAACAAAACGCTTATAACTAAGCAAATTATTGCCACCACAAATGCTGTGATTGGCGAAATAAGCCCTGCAGCTATTGGCCTAAACTTCTTTTTGGGATGAAGCCTATCTCTATTTCTATCAAAATAATCATTTACAATATATACTACTGACGAAACAAAGGCAAATGATAGTGCTCCCAAAAATGCATCGGCCAATACCGACATATTGAGCAATTGCTTATCAAAAAAAATAGGTAAAAATAAAAACCCATTTTTTACCCATTGATTAACTCTAAGAAGCTTAGCAAAATGCTTGATTTTAGACATTGATTACTAGAGATAGTCCATTTACGATTCCTAAAGGTTTTGTCATAAACTCATGATTGATAAACATTGAGTTTTGAGATTTTGATAAGTTATTTGACACCTTAAAAACCCAAGAACTTTTGGGGTTAAACAGAGAAAGGTTGGCTCTGTTTCCAACCTTAATAGTAGGAATGTCTAAATCAAATGTCTTTCTATTTCTGTTGGCTAATATATTAATTGCATTTGACAAACCAATTGTATCTGCCAGTGCCGGAAATACCGTTTGCACACCTATAACCCCAAATTCAGATGTTTCTAACTCTAATTTTTTAGCATCATCTTCATGTGGTTGGTGGTTACTAGTTACCACATCAATTACACCCGATTTTACTGCATCAATTAGCGCATCTTTATCATTAACCGAACGTAGTGGTGGGTTTAGTTTGAAATTAGTATCAAAGTCTAACAAATTATCTTCAGTAAAAATCAAATTATAAACTGATGTATCGGCGGTTAGGTTAAGCCCTTCTGACTTGGCCATCTCGATTATTGCTAAACTTTTTTGAGAAGAAATGCCCGAAATGTGTAGAGAACTGCCTGAGTATCTCAACAACTCTACATATTTTTTCACCAAAAGCTCTTCGGTAAAATCGGGAATTCCACGCATTCCAATTTTCACATTGGTAATTCCTTCATGAATAAATGCTCCAGGAACCAGCTCAAAATCGGTTGCGTGTACTACAAGTTTTTTGTTAAAAGCTTTTGCATACTCAAGCGCTTTTAACAATACTGATGGTTTTACTACTTTATTTGATAATTGAGAAAATGCTATAACTCCTGCATCGGCAAGTTCTCCTATTTCACTTAATTCATTAACACTTTGCGCCTTGGTAAACGAAGGCATTGCACCTACCAAAACGGGCAATGATTTGGATTGCGAGTTTATAAAATCAACTTGTGGTCTATTATCAATTACCGGATTAGTATCGGGCATTTGGGCCACTTGAGTAAAACATCCATAAGCAGCGGCCTTACAACCACTAACTAAACCTTCTTTATGTTCAAAGCCAGGTTCTCCAAAATTTACAAATGGATCAAAAAAACCAGGGGCGCAATGCAAGTTTTCTTTTTCAATTACCCGATTATGATCTGATATTTCAATTTTACCAATCTGAGTGTAAACCCCATCAATAATTTCAATATCAACATTTTGAAAACCCTCGTTAGCCAAACAAGCATTTACATTTTTGAGTAGAAGCTTCATTTAAAAAACAATTTTATGGCTATTATTTCAAATAATAAAAAACATAGGGCGGCAATTAAAAAGTAGCGCCATATTCTATTGTTGTCTGTAATATCACTAAAAGTAGCTGTAAGATTTATTGCATCATTTTCAATTAGGTTTACATTATACGTTTTGGCTATTTCACTTAGTTCACTGTTGGTCCAAAAAGTCATGTCAGATTCATTTCTATCGTAGTTTATCCCCAATTTGTATAGCACAGTATCGGTTTTTGACTGATTCTTTACTTCATAAAACCCTGACGCACTCATTTGATCTTCGAAAATGGTAAGTATTCCGTTTTTATAAACTTGATTAGGTATAAATGAAACACCATTATTGAAAAGTTCTAAAACACTAGATTTACTACCACCTGAAATAGCAATGGTTGTTGGCTTTTGATCTATATAAAAACAACTTGATGATTGATTACCCTTGTATGTAGCGAATTTGTAGAGTAATGGCAGAAAAATTCCATTTTTTACAAAGTTTGAATATTCAATATCGATTGGTGCCATAATGCTAAATACCCTGCCCATAAAGTACTCACTATGATATAAAAATGCATTACCATTACTTAGCTGAATTAAAGGTTCGGTACTCGATCGGGTTTTTAAACTCGACCTATAATAACCACTAACCTTGGGATAATCAATGTTTTTAGGTACATCTTCAAAAATATCAGCGAATAGCGGATGATTTAATTGCAAACTTTTTACATCAAGTTTATCAGTAGCAAAAGGCCCTACGGCAATCCCAATTTTGTTTAATTGTTGAGAAAGCGATGCCTGCTCAGCCGATTTACTCATAAAAAGCGCCAAGTTACCTCCGTTTGCCGCGTAATTCAATAATTGATCATAGGTACCGGAAGCTATATCAGCAAAGCTTTCGATAATAATAAGGTCATAAATACTCAGCTCCTCAGCCCCTATATTCGAAATTGACAATTGCTTAAACTCAAAATTATCGTCGTTTGTAAAAACACGTTTCACATATACATTGGCTTTATTGGCATATAAGCTAAGTACTTTATTAAGTGGATCAACATAATACGTGGTGTATATTACATTGTCAAACTCTATAGGGTAATCTTCAATTTCAATTTTAACCTCATTCCAGCCTTGTTGTGCTATTTTATAAAAAAGCTCTACTTGCTTTGTTTCATTGGGTTTTAAATCAAAAGCTTGTATTGCCTTTTGAACTCCATTAACCGAAACTACAAGTGAACGCCCTTCTTGATCATTTAAACTTTTATTGCTAATTAAAACATTTAACCGAGCCGTTTGATCTTTTACAAAAAGTGCTTGCTCAAACCAAGCACTATCTAATGATATGTTAGACTCATTTTCAGCCCTTATAGGTATCCAATATTTTGTTATTGTAGAGTCGGGTACATTTTCAAAAACAAAACTTTGTTTTTGAAAAGTTTAATGGTTCAAAACATCTAACACAGTATTTAACACCCCATGATTGTTTACCATAGTATTCCATGCCTTAACCCACCCCCTAGATTTCAAAAAATTTCAGATTTCTAGGGGGGGGGGTT
>JBMYOR010000060.1:0-10191 GCA_049599535.1 Bacteroidia bacterium
TAATAGGGTTCTTGTTTTTTTCGGCAATTGATAGTTTTTCAAAAACAATTAATAAAACCAATGATGATGATTGGCTTTCGATTACAGAAAATTTTAAGGGTTTTGAATTTGAATTTACCGAATCTAACCTTCCGCCTACTTTTAAATTTACCGCTCCCGCAAATACTACGTGGTTCTCACTTAAAACACAACTTCATTTTAATGCTTTAAATGGATGTTATTTACTTGACTACCATTTTAATAAGCACGCTGCTTTTTTGTTAGGGGTAAACGAATCAAACACCAATATAAGGCTGTACGTAATTACTACACAAACCATTGAGATCATTGAGCTTAATGATGGAGAATGGTCTTTTGAACATAACGAAGATCAAGATTCAGATGGGGTAGAATTGCACCAAAGCAATAAAAAAAGCACAACCATTTACACCTTTTCGCCTACATACAGCTAAGATTCCATTCTCTTATATTTACGGCTTAAATAAAGCCACATGTTAGAAAGCATCTTAAGTTTTGTAGGAGCAATGCCCAGCTGGCAAAAGTTATCTTGGGTGCTTATTTGTTTATTTTTTAGTTGGGGGCTAGAGTTTGCCGCTCCCCTATTCCAGTTTCAATACAAGAAGATCAAGCACATTGGTTTCAACCTTGTTTTTTTGGCTTGTAGTATCATAATCAATGTGGTAATGGGACTCATTACCTTGGGGGTTTTCAATTATACTTCAACAAGTGAATTTGGGCTTTTGCACCTTTTTCAATTGCCTTTGTGGGCAGAGCTGATTATAACCCTACTTGTTTTAGATTTTATGGCACAGTACGTAGTGCACATATTGCTGCATAAGGTAAGGTGGATGTGGAAGTTTCATTTGGTGCACCATAGCGACACTAAAGTAGATGCTACAACTGGCACAAGACACCATCCTGGCGATTATTTAATGCGAGAGATTTTCGCCATTGGCACCGCTTTTTTGCTTGGAGCACCATTGGCATTTTATCTATTCTACAGAATCTGCACCGTGTTTTTCACCTACTTAACCCATGCCAACTTTTATCTACCTATTTGGCTCGACAAAACAATTGCTTTGGTATTTATTAGCCCAAATATGCACAAGTTTCATCATCATTTTGAAAGACCATGGACTGATAGCAACTACGGCAACATGTTTAGCTTTTGGGATAGAATTTTTGGAACTTATGTTTACGCCAATCCTAAAGACATTGATTTTGGCGTAGATACGCTTGAAGCTGAAAAGTCTCAAGACTTCAAGTACCAGTTCGGCTTGCCTTTTAACAAGAACATCAAAACTGATTATTAACCCTTCTGAGTCCTGATAGGACGAAATAAAATAGAAGTGTATGTAAGCGCACTCGCTAAAGAGCATGAAAACAACTACTCCAAAAGCCTTATTTAATGAGAAAGCAGAAGCCTATGCCGAACGCTTTATGGATCAAAGCAAGTTTCATGAAAGTCTAGATCTGTTCTTAAGCAGCCTAAATGGTAAAGAGCTCAAGGTGCTCGATGTGGGTTGTGGACCCGGAAACATTGGTAAATATTTACTCAGCAAAAAGCCTCAGCTAGAACTTACCGGTATAGACCTAGCTCCCGAAATGCTCAGAATTGCCAAAACGCATTGCCCAACTGGGAATTTTATTGAAATGGATGCTAAAAACATAGGCAGTATCCAAGAAATGTTTGATGGTATTGTACTGGGGTTTTGTCTGCCCTATTTAAACAAAAAAGAAGCAATTGGTCTAGTAGAAACAGCCTGCAATATGCTAAATGAAGAAGGCTGTTTGTACCTGAGCACCATGGAAGATAAAAACGAAAACAGCAGACATCAAGGTCCAAGCTCTGGTGGTGGCCCTGCTTTATTTATCAATTTTCATGAAGAAGGATATTTAGTTGAAACCTTCACTAACAGCGGTTTAGAAGTAATCAAAACTTTTAGAATGAAGGATGAAAATAGTGGCAATACCGATTTGGTGATTATTGCGAAGAAGTAAAATCTTTATTCTAATTTATTGCTATTCAAAATTTAAAATCCCAAATGTCTCATTGTGCGAAAGATTAATATCTATAAATTCAAACATCGGATTTACCTTTTGTTTTAATGCATTGATTGTTTTTTTAGATCTTGTATCGGAAGTAACAAAATGAGTAACCGACTGATCTAATTCGGCTTGTGCAAATAGCTTTGAGTCATTAGGAATAATTGCCCTTGGTGAAATTTTTTCTTTTATAAGGCCTTGAGCTTCAAAGATTATTTTGGCAAACTCTCCAGTTTTTTGAGCATGATTAAGATTGAATGGGATTATTTGTATGTTTTTCAGTGGTAATTCATCAAGCCGCCCCCTAACACAATACTCAGCAATAGTAATTGTAGAAATTTTTAGCGTAATATCATTTTCAAGAAAGTACTTGAAATACCCTTTTGCATTTTCATGCAGCGGATCTTCGCTATTTAGCAATCTAATAAAAAAACTCGTGTCTAGTAAAACACTATCCTTCATAGCCACCCCTAATTTCATTTAACCAATCATCGGCATTCACACCTTCCCAATTCTTCTTGGCTTTTGCTATTAGTGAAGTCAAATAAACCTCATCATATTTCGGACTGTAATCAATTAACTCAACCAGTTTTAACGATTTTGTATCTATTTCTCCTGAGTCTAAGTTTTGTTTCCCAACTGCTCTTACACCATAATTCTTGTATAATAGGTTCTCCTCTAAGTCTTTTAGAAAAGTCTCTCCAGTTTCAAAAGCAAGATACCCATATTCAACTGTATCAAGATGAATATTCACCTTGCTCTTACCCCCAGCATCCTTTAGAACACCATAAAAATAGAATTCAGCGTCAACCCAAATATTCTCGGTCCTAATAAACTTTGTTTTTGGATTTATATTAAGCTCAAGTTCATTTTTAACTGAAGTTCTAAACTCAAATTCATAATTCTTTTGAATTGAAAGCTCTTGTATTGCTTCAAACGCTCTGGCCGTTTTTAACTCAAGAAAATCTATAGAATGAGAAGCTTGAACCTGGCTAAGTATTGCACTAAAGCCAATAATATGTTGAATGGATGTTTTGAAAATATGCTTTACAGACCCCTCTTTAACATTATAAGCAATCAAAGGGCGCTCCTTTTTATTATTTGGAAATAAAAGGTCTTCAACATTTTTCAAAATATTTGAAAGATATCTTATATCGTAGTTGTTGGGGGTCAAGTCTAAGTTTCCGGCTTTACCTAAAATCCTAATTTCTATTTCGCCAATCTTGTCCATTATATACAAATTTAGGCTTCATCACCCACACTTCAATGTTGGCAATATTGCCCTGACCTTTTCAAAAAATAATTTACTACTCAAAACCACATGAACTAACATCAATCATTTCAGGTGCTTACTTATCTTGCAAGCATGAAAAGATTATTGATCCTTTTGCTTTTAGCACCGCTCACCTTGCTGGCACAAGAAAACGAAGAACTCAAGTCCAAATATTACCACCGAAACAAAGCTTTTGTTGAGCAAAGAGCAACTCCAAACACCAATTCTTCTTATGCTGAAAGCTATTTCAACGCTTGGTTACAGAAGCAGAACATGGGCAATATTGCGTTTAAAAAACAAAACTCTTGGACACCAGTTGGCCCTTCTGAAGAAACCAACGTGGCACGCCGAGGAAGAATCAACTCAATTACTTTTCAACCAACCGATACTGCCACCTACTACATATGTGTTGCCCAAGGTGGGCTTTGGAAGACAACCAACTCAGGCGCTAGCTGGACCAACGTTTCTGGAGATCTACCCATTTTAAGAACTTCATCAGTCGCCGTTGACCCAAATGACGACGATATACTTTATCTAGCAACAGGCGATATGGCATACATAGGACACAATCTTTACGCCAACGAAAACAAAAGAAATACCCATTATGGATTGGGAGTTTATAAATCAACAGATGGCGGAGAAAGCTGGAAGCCAACAGGTTTAAGCTTTGCTCAAATGGATTTTGAAGAGTCTTTGATCTGCGAAGTGATGGTACACCCAACAAACTCTGATATTGTGATTGCGGCCACCACAACGGGTTTTTACTACTCCGGTAACGCCGGCCAAAGTTTTACTAAAACCCAAGAAGGTTTGTTTTGGGACTTGAAAACATCACCTAATGGTACTAATGAGCTTTTTGCCTCTACGGGTTGGGTTAACCAATATGATTGGGGTGAGGCAGGAATTCTTCGCTCTACAGACTACGGCCTAACATGGCAAAGCGCAAATGTGCCTTTTGCAAAAACTGAAGAAGTTCAACGTATTGAGTTGGCTACGTCAAAGTCTGCACCAAATAAAGTTTATGCTTTGGCTACCGATTCAAGCACGTGGCAGCCTGGAGCAGCTTTTCATGCGCTTTATGTTTCAAACGACACAGGTAAAACCTTTACCACAATTACAAGCCGAGCCACTCTTGGCTTGAACATTTTGGGCTGGAGTTTGGCTGATGAAGATGGCGGACAGGGCACTTATGATTTAGCTCTATGGGTTGATGATAAAGATGATAATCAAATTCATGTAGGTGGTGTAAATATCTGGACTTCGAAAAATGGTGGCAAGAGCTTTTTATGTTCAGGATATGCTGGCTTTACCGGTTTTCCAAACGCAATGCATGCCGATATTCATGAAATAGAACAGCATCCTGCTACAGGCAGAACCTTTGTTTGCCACGACGGCGGCATTTCTAGCGCTATGGATATTTACGGCAACACAGTGGCTGAGATCAATGACTACATCTATTCTACCAAATGGAAACCTTACAACACCAACTTGCACATTACAAGCTTTTACCGAGTTGATTACAACAAGCTAAACAAAGGCCAATATGTAGCTGGTGCACAAGACAACAGCACACAAACCAATGTAAATAGCGAATGGATTGGCCTAACTGGTGGCGATGGTATGGAATGCGCCTTTGACACCTTAGAACACCTTTACACTTCGTACCAATACGGTAATTTTTATTGGTTGGGTGATTTTGGCGGTGACTACGGAATAATAGACTTTTTCCAGCGTCCGTTTTATGAAGTAGCCGAGTGGACTACTCCTTTCTCTTTGCACGAAACTTCACTCTATATTGGCTATGGACAAGTGCATAAGCAGCTCACTTTTGGCGATGATGAAGTTATTTCAGACTTTCCGCAGCCAAATAATTACAATGCCGATTTACCTATAAGTGCCTTATATATAAGCCCAAGCAATGCGCAAAGGCTTTATATTGCCAAGCGGGGCTTCCAATCGCAAAATGTTGACTCAGAGTTTTGGGTAACAACCGATGAAGGTAAAAACTGGACCAACAGGTCAAGCGGATTACCAACAGAGCTGTATCCTACTTACATTACTGCCAATAGCAAAGTAGCCAAAAATGCCTGGGTAACTTTTGCGGGTTTTGAAGATGGTGAGAAAGTTTATGCCACAAAAGATTATGGTAAAAACTGGGAAAACATCAGTTATAATTTGCCAAACATTCCTGTAAACTGCGTAGAGTTTGATCGCAAAACCAAAACACTTTTTGTGGGAACCGATCTTGGCGTTTTTTACTTGCCAAATGGAGCCGATGAGTGGCTTCCTTTAGCCACAGGCTTTCCAAATGTGATTGTTTCGGAGCTTAAAATTAACACCGAAGAAGAGCTACTGATTGCAGCCACTTTTGGTGCTGGGCTTTGGACCTACAGCCTAAGAAGCTTTGTTGGTGAAAATGAAATTGATCAAGCTACAATTAGCATTTACCCGAATCCAGCGACCGACTTTTTAAATATTGACATGGGAAGCTCAATCGATGAAGAGTTAAATATTACCATAGTTGATATGATGGGAAGAACAGTTCTGAGTTCAAAGTTTAATGTTCAAAGTTTAAAGGCACAACTTAATATTTCAGAGCTGCTTTCGGGTCAGTACTTCGTGATTATTCAGGGTGAAAGCACTTATGTTTCTGGTGAGTTTTTGAAGGTGGATTGATGAAGCTCAATAGTTACCTAGTATTGAGTTTCTAGTTGCATAATATTAAGCTCGTACAGAACTAGCAGGAAAGCCAGATGCACTACTCAACCCTTTTGATTAATTTAATCATCTGGGTAGCCGTTTAATTATCAAGAGCATTCCATCCTTTTTTCTCATACAATTCATCGAGAGTCTTGATAAGTGTAATCAAACGATCGGGTAAAGGATTTGCCAATTCATGAATATAATCTAATACAGTCTTATAATGTTCCCTTACCATATTTGGATTCCGAGCTAACTGATTTACATACTTACTCACAAGAATCGAATCTTCTTCATCGATAGCTTTAAGAACTAATGGCCAAATCTTCTTAAATGTATTCAGCTCTTCTTTACGTTTCCGAATTTGCCAATAGATCACCGCGGCTGACATAAAAAAAGAAGCCAGAAAATAAATCGTAATAGTATCTATGGTAGTCATGTATTCTCGATTCTGACAAAATTATAAAATCCCATTGCTGATACGAGCTTGAAGCTTGTATCACGCCTACAACGAAACTACATCTTGGAATCACCCCAAAACCCCACACAACTTATACAACAACCTAGCACTCACTGTACCATCCCATTCAGCATTTCCTGTTTCGTTTAAGTCAAAGCCAATTACTTCTTTGCCGCTTTCTTTGAGTTTAAAAAGCAAATGAGCGGCTTGGTCAAAGCTTAAACCGCCAGGAACAGGCGTTCCTGTGGCAGGACATAAATCAGGGTTTAGGCCATCAGCATCAAAACTGATGTAAACCTTTTCTGGCAGGGCAGCTATGATTTCGTCAACTTGTTGGTTCCAATTTCTACCGCTGAATTCTGCAGCTTTCATATCGGCATCAAAAAAGGTGGTAATGCGCTCATCAGAATCCATTCGCTCCTTCTCCCCTTTTGAGTAGTCTCTTATACCCACTTGCACTAAACTGAGCTTATCGCTATAGGCTAGTGCGTTATGCATAATACTGGCGTGAGAATAGGTAAAACCTTCATAAGCTTCTCTTAGATCAGCATGGGCATCAATTTGTAAAATGCCAAAGCTTTCATGTTTATCGGCAAGGGCTTCTATGTAACCTAATGGCGTACTATGATCTCCACCTAAAATTCCAAGTTTATGACCATTAGCCATTAATGATGCACAGGCCGTTTTAATAGTATCATTTAAATGAAAACAAGCTTCGTTTACATGATTTAGTACTTCTTGATTAGCTTCGGCACCTTGTTCAATCTCATCGATATATTTTTTAGCAATTGGCCTTAGATTACTATTAAGTTTGGCCATATCGCCCACATGCCCTGTAAACATATGCAAGCCGCGTTTCCACACTTCGCCAAAATGATGATCGTAAAGATCTAATTGTGGGCTTGCGGTAAAAATTTGATAAGGACCATTTGCCGTACCATCGTTAGCACTCACTGTAACCTCCCAAGGTATTGGATATAGCACAACTTCACTTTCGTCAAGTTCAAAAGGTAAACCAAAAATACCTGCGTTGGTGGCTATTGAATTATCAGGATCAAATCCTGCTATTTTCTCGTCTCTTGCTGCTTTATTCATTAAGTAAAGTTTTTACAAAGTTTGGCGTTGCAAATGCCGCTTTGTGTATGTGTCCATTGTAATAACGTAACCCATTTTCTTCTGAGAATTTTTCTAAATCATCAACTTCAGCATCGCGCATTGGATCTAGGTCGCCCTTGGTGCAAAGTGCAAAACTCCACATTCCACTTGGGTAGGTAGGCACAAAAAAGAAGTAGTTCCAAACCTTGTATTCGCCAAAAACTTTTTTGAAACATCTACGTAAATCAACAAAAGCATGTTGGTTAAATCTTGGTGATTCCCCTTGCGCTACCAAAACACCATTATCGTTTAGCGCTTTATGTACATTTATATAAAACTCATCAGAGAAAAGTCCCTTTGCAGGTCCAACCGGGTCTGAGCCATCTACAATTATTAAATCGTAAGCACCAGCCTTGGCATTTTTCACATATTCAATTCCGTCGCCGATAATAAGGTCGAGCCTAGGATCATCGAAAGCTGCCGCAATATTTGGCAAATGCTCCTTGCATGCCCTCACCACCGCATCGTCTATCTCAACCATGGTTACCTTCTCAATATCTTTATGACGCATAAGCTCACGAACTGTTCCACCATCGCCGCCACCAATTACCAATACGTTTTTCACATTTTTATGGCTCAAAACAGGTACGTGAGAAATCATTTCATGATACACATATTCATCCTTTTCGGTGGTCATAAACATGCCGTCTATGGTAAGCGCCTTGCCATAAGCATAGGTTTCAAGCACCTGCACTTTTTGATAAGGAGATTGCTCTCTAAATAAAACATTGCCAGAGTGGCGAAGTGAAAGCGCAAGATTCTCATCTCTATCGGTAAACCAAATGTTACGGTTGTGCTTTACGGCATTAGGATCATCTTGATCTCTTTTTGGTGCAAACTCAAAGTCTTTACGAGTAAGTAAGTGCTTTTGCCCGCGTTGCATTTGCATAGCAGAACCATATCCTGCTTTAAAGTGCTTCTCAAGGTATCTGTAACAAATCCAAGGATCTACTGCACTTCCACAAGTAAAAACATCAACCGCAGCGTAACCATACTCTGGCCAAGTATGTATAGCCAAATGGCTTTCTTCAATTACCACTACACCGCTTACGCCAAAAGGCGAAAAATGGTGAAAAGTAGAGTTAACAACCGTTGCCTGTGCCTCCTTGGCAGCATTAACCATAAATTGCTCAATCTGCACCACATCATTCATTATTTGAGTATCACAATCGTAATACTCAACAATTATGTGTCGGCCTAAATTGGGCGAGTTGTCTTCAACGTACATGATTCATTATTTAAAGGAATACAAATGTAAATGCTAGATAGAGCTGTCAAATTAATATTTAATGGCCGAGTCTTGCAATTAATTCGATTGGGCTTAAAACTGGGATATCACCCTTTGGGAAATCCTTTGCATTGCGAGTGCAAATGCAATCAATACTTCCGTGGGCCTTGGCCGTAAAGTATTGAATGGCGTCTTCTTCGTCTTTAAACTCTCCTGAGAAAGCTTTTTCTAATGATTGATGAGCGGTTTCGATACAGTGAACCCTTTTCAACAAATTTGAAATAGCCAGTTGCGAACGTGACTTCGAAATTTGCTTTGAAAGTAAATAATGTGTATTTGAAATAATTACGGCTGTAGTAAACAACTGTTTATCAATGCCAAAAAGTCTTTTAAAAAGTTCACGAGCAATCTCCCCAAAACCTTCTCTCGCCGCCAAATAATCTAGTAATACATCACTATCAATCAACACCCTTTCTATCTCTTCCATACATGTAATCTTTATAACGCTCTTCTCTTATAAACTCCTTATAATCAAAATCTTCTGGAAGACTAATGATCCCATACAATTCTTGAAAATCCTTTGGTATTGCAGAAGTTTCGTATTCTACATCGGGCTCTTTGGCTAAGCCATCCGGTTTTTTACGATAACTTCTTGTTACAAATTCAAGATAGCTTTCTACTAAGGCCGATATGCTCTTTTTCTCATCTTTAGCATATTGCTTGGCTGACTCAATAATTGAATCATCAATGGTAAGGGTGAGCTTTGTTTTCATAACACGTGTATCTCTAAACCCAAAGATACGTGTTATTTATATAACCTAGGAAAAATCACTGGAGTGCTTTTTTGATAAGCAACGTAGGCTTCTCCGTATTCCGAAATAAGTTTCTTTTCTTCAAGCCAAATACCAATGGGCAAGTAGGCAAACCAAGAACCTATCATTATGACATTTGTAATTGTAGGGCTGTAGATTAAAAAACCCAAACCCAATGCCACAGTAGCTGTATAAAATGGATGCCGAACCCTAGCAAGAATACCATGAGTAACTAAACCCTGAGCTTTGTGCTCCCTTAACCCTAAAAAAGCTTTTAAGTCATAAACCTTTGCCGCTTGTTTAAATAGAACGTAGGCTACATATCCAAGGCCAATAGATGGGATTTTTGTACCTACAGAAGCTTCAAACAGCTTTTCGGTAGGAATTTGCAAACGGTAAAAAAAAATTGGCACCAACATAACTCAAATTAGCAATATTTTACTGTTTTTACATAAAATATGCACTAACATAACTCAAATTTAGCAATATTTTGACTTCAGCTTTCATAGATTTAATC